>CACYBU010000102.1 GCA_902772665.1 uncultured Methanobrevibacter sp.
AATCCGCATCCGTCACCAACACTGGAACCCATTGACAATAAGTAATCTGCAGCATTATAAGGAGGGTTGATACCTAACGTATAACATCCGATATCTGATGCGAATATTACATCATCAGGTTTTAATCCCAGTTCTTCGATAGCGATGTTTATTCCATAATACATTGCCCTGTGAGGACATCCGGCACACAATACCGGAGCACGGGAAGGAAGGTTTTTTTGTAATTTATTTAATCCTGAAGAATAATTGATTGTTTTGTCTTGTTTGAAGTTTAAAACCCTATTTAAACCTTCTGCAACAATATCGGAGTTAAATTCATGATAAAGTGGGAATGTTCCATCCAGTTTACCGTGAACAATAACATCAAGGTTTTTAGCGCCGATTGCAGACAGAGTTTCCCTTTCGATGATAGGGTCAACTTCTTCAACTATAAATACTTCCTCCAAATCTTCTATGAACTTCACTACTTTATCCTGAGGGAAAGGATAGGAAAATCCCAATTTCAAAATATTAAGATTCAGATTATTGAATTTAACAACATCATAAGCGTAATTATAAGCACTGCTTGAAGCTATTAATCCGTATTGATTATCATCTGAAAAAGCAATGTCATGATTAAATTCACTTTTATTGGTTAAATCTTCAATTTTATGGATTTTATCCCATAATCTGACATGCATATCCCCTGCAAATGCAGGAACAGGAACATATTTTGACGGATCCTTGTTAAAGTGACCTCTTTTCCAGTGATTATCATTATTTGATGAATTATCATTTATCTCTCCGAATTCGACAACCCCTCTCATGTGAGACACCCGTGTTGTAGTTCTGACAATTACCGGCAAACCAAACTGCTCGGACAAAACAAATGCATATTTGACCATATCCTTTACTTCCTGACAATTTGACGGTTCCAAAATAGGAACATTAGCCAATCTTGCATAGTTACGTGTATCCTGTTCATTTTGAGATGAAAAGAGTGACGGATCATCCGCAGATAAAATAACCATTCCACCAGTTACTCCGGAATATGCGGTTGTCATAAATGAGTCTGCTGCAACATTCATACCCACATGCTTCATGAAAGTAAATGACCTTAAACCTGAAGCGGCTGCAGTAGCCGCAACCTCCATGGCAACTTTTTCATTAGTGGAAAACTCAAAATAAATATTAGCATCCTTAGCCAATACTGATAATACATTTCCAATTTCTGATGAAGGAGTTCCCGGATATGTAGCTGCAATAGAAACACCCGCCTCAATTACTCCTCTAACAGCAGCTTCATTTCCCAGTAAAAATTGTTTTTCACCAGAACTTCCTGTGACTAATTCTTTTAAATTCATTATTTTTTCCTCAAAAATATCATTAATAACAATATATTATATAGTACATTAAACTATAAATATATACTATAATGTTTTATAAACTTACACCTCCGGAGGAGAAATGATGATTAAAGTTTATGTTTCTAGATTCAATAGCAAGACCGATGAAGAACCTCATTTGGAGTGTTATGAAATTGAAAAAACACCTCACATGAAAGTTCTTGATGCATTGCAGGCCATTAATGAAAAATATGATGCTAATATCAGTTTTCAAAGTTCCTGTAGGGCAGGACAATGTGGATCCTGCGGTATTTTATTTAAAGGAAACGGAGCACTGGCGTGTCAAAAAGAGATTCAGGACGGAGCGATTATTGAACCTCTCAAGTTTCCGGTTATTAAGGATCTGATAGTTGACAAGTCCAGTATTGAAGCTAAGGTCAAGGATTTGGAGCTTTCACTTCAATGCGACCACAAATGCATGGAACTTGATACAAGCATGACCAAAGAAGATTGTCATGAAACCAAAAAAGTCAGGAGTTGCATTGAATGTTATTCATGTTATTCAACCTGTCCGGTCGTTAACATTGCAACTGAAGAATTTGGCGGTCCATATTTAATGAGATACATTAGGAAATTTGAAAGTGACCCTAGAGATAACTTTGACAGACTCAAGGAAGCCCTTGATGACGGACTGTACAACTGTACCAGCTGTGGTAAATGTTTAGCTGTTTGTCCTAAAAACATCAACACATTCGGAGATGCCATCGAGAAAATGAGAGCAATAGCCGTTGCAAATGGTTCCGGACCTCTTCCAGAGCATGTGGCGTTTAAAGAAAATATCTTGAAAAATGGAAGGTCAGTTACAACAGACAAATCTTCCTTTATTGAAGAAGCCCAGAACAATACCGGTTCAAAAATTGCCTTTTTTACCGGATGCATGGTCGATTATAAATTCCCGGAAATTGGCCACAAGCTAGTTAAAATCCTTAAAGAAAACGGAATTGATATTGACGTTCCCGAAGGTCAAGTATGTTGCGGTTCACCACTTTTGAGAACCGGCCAAACTGATATCGTGCAGAGTCTTGTTGATAAAAACCGGGAAGTTTTTAAAGACTATGATACTGTTATTACAATCTGTTCAGGTTGCGGATCTACATTAAAAAACAATCATCCGCAATTCGGATCTGATTTAAACATTATGGACATCAGCGAGTTTCTAGTAGATAAACTAGACGCTTCCAAATTAAAAGAAGTGAATATGAAAGTCACATATCATGACCCCTGCCATCTGGGAAGAGGCCAGTCAATCAAGAATCAGCCTAGAGAAATCATTGAAATGATTCCAGGTGTTGAATTTGAAGAAATGAAATATCCTTGCCAGTGTTGTGGTGCAGGGGGAGGAATAAAATCCGGAAGACCTGAAATAGCACTTGATTTGTCAAAATCCAAAGCTAAAATGATTAAGGATACCGGTGCGGAGGCTGTTGTTACAATTTGTCCTTTCTGTGAGCTTAACCTGCAGGACGGTTTGAATGCAATCGGATGCGAAGAAATTAAATCAATGCATCTGCTTGAATTGCTGAATAAAGCTTATGAATAATTAAAAACTGGAGTTGATTAAAATAGGAGACATTGCCGTGAGTGAAGAAAAATTTGTTGAAACCACAACTATGAATTCACCAAAACAAAATGAAGAAAGCAAATCCGAGAAAGAATCAACTTCAACTAAAAATTCCAAATCTAAAACTCAATCCAGAGGACAGACCCGAGCAAAAATCATAAAAGAAAAGGAAAAAAAAGAAATCAGCCTTTTTAAGGAAAATATTTATATTGTTTTTGTGGAATGTGAAACTCCCGGAAACATTGGTTTTCTTGCAAGAACAATGGCAAACTTTGGATTGAAAAATTTAATATTGATAAATCCTCCCAAATTGACAAATGAAGCATATTATCAGGCAACACACGGAAAATACATTGTTGAAAATGCAAAAATCTATCCCACATTGGATGACTTTTATCAGTCACAAAGAATTGACTTTAAAGTTGCTTCAACTGGAATGGCCGGAGGGAGTTATAATCTGTCAAGAATACCCATCAGACCTGAAGAACTTGGCAAATCATTGAACGTTTCAAATAATATTGCCCTTCTGTTTGGAAGAGAAGGAGATGGTCTTTCAAATAAAGAAATTGGGGATTGTGACATTTGCGTATCCATTCCAACCGATCCCACTTATCCGATTATGAATATTTCACATGCCGCCGCAATAATATTCTATGAACTGTTTAAAAACAACCATGATTATTGTGTTGAAGGCGTCAGCCCAAGCAGTGATTTGGAAAAAAAATATTTAGTCAAAGACATGGAAGAGCTAATTGACAGTCTGGATATCCCTGACCACAAGAAAAAAAATGGTCTTAAAACATTCAACAACATTGTTTCAAGAGCATTTATAACCGGACGAGAAATACATACCTTAAAAGGTATATTAAGACGATTGAAAAATAAAATTGGTGAACAATGAGACGACCTAGAATTGTAGATTTCAGCAGATTTATCCTTAAATACATATTCAACTGGAGATTTTGGATAGCGGAAATTACAAGAAAATCAAAAATTTACAAAAAATTCATTGACAAAATGCTCTTTGAAGATGATGAAATTATCGTTATACCAAATACTATAAAAATCAACAAAAAAATCGAATCCGAAGGTTCTGAATTTCTGCCGACCCAGGTCATTAAAGATGTTATCAAACGTTGCGATGACATTGTTATTATGAATACATGTCTGTGCAGAACCTCCAACAACTGTAAAGACTATCCACAAGACATTGGATGTATTTTTTTAGGACCCACATCCAGAAAAATCCCGAAACATATCGGTAAAAAGGCAACTGTTGAACAAGCTCTGGCTCAAGTTGACAGAGCGGATGCCGCCGGTTTAAGCCATATTATTGGAAGAAATAAGATTGATACAGTTTGGATGAATATTCATCCCGGAAAAGGGCTTTTGACAATCTGTCACTGCTGTCCGTGCTGCTGTTTGTGGAAAGTTTATCCCAATCTGGATGAAGATATAAGTGACAAGCTGGAAAAACTCGACGGCGTGGAAGTTAAACTTCATGAAGACAAATGCCTGATGTGCCGGAAATGTCTGAATGACATCTGCATGTTTCAGGCAATCAGTCTGAATGACAACAGAAT
The DNA here is from genome assembly GCA_902772665.1 of uncultured Methanobrevibacter sp. GTDB lineage: Archaea > Methanobacteriota > Methanobacteria > Methanobacteriales > Methanobacteriaceae > Methanocatella. Next base: position 4,530 of record CACYBU010000102.1, read on the forward strand.
ATCCATTGATTATGATACCTGCAGAGGCTGCGGTCTTTGCGTTTATACATGTAAATTTGATGCAATTACAATTGACTACACTGATGAAACCATTGACAGTGTTGTTAATAGAATGGAAGATTTAATAGAGATAAAGAAATTATAAAAAAAATATTTGTGTGAAAATATGGCAATTTTAAGTGATAGAACTATAAAAAAATATTTAAAGGAGGGTAAAATCGGATTTGAACCTCTTTTAGATGAAAAACAAATTCAACCCTCCTCTATTGACATGAGACTGGGGGATGAATTTAAAGTATTTAAAGTGATTAGAAAACCCTACATTGACCCCAAAGATGAGGAAGACATTTCATCCTACATGGAAGCAACAACCGTTAAGGAAGGCAAAGCATTTATAATCCACCCCAATGAATTCGCCCTAGCCACCACATTGGAGTACGTTAAAGTGCCGGATAATCTGGTTGCAAGAGTGGAAGGCCGTTCAAGTATGGGTAGACTGGGCGTGACAATGCACGTTACAGCAGGATTCATCGATCCGGGCTTTGAAGGAAGAATCACTTTGGAGATATCCAACATCGGCACAATGCCTGTTGCCCTCTATCCCGGTCAGAGAGTATGTCAAATTGTTTTTGAAACAATGACAACACCATCCGAATTGCCTTATGGACACCCAGATAGAAACAGCAAATATATGGGTCAAACTCACCCTGAAAGCAGCAGAGTTAAAATGGATTATGAATTAAAAAAGAATCAGGAGTAAATATTTATGAATCATGATAAAATGTCAAATATCAGTGCAAAAAGAGGATTTTTATGGCCATCATTTGAGATATACTCAGGAGTATCCGGTTTTACTGATTACGGGCCTCTTGGAGCAAGTTTAAAAAACAATATCATGCAGAAATGGAGAAAACAGTACGTTTCAGGTGAAGGATTTTACGAAATCGAAGGTCCAACCGTAATGCCTAAGGAAGTCCTCAAAGCATCCGGACACGTCGATAACTTTACCGATCCGATGTGTAAATGTGAGAAATGCGGAGAAGTATTCAGAGCAGACCACATTATTGAAGATGTAATCGGTGAGGATGTGGAAAGCCTTGAAAATGAAGAACTTGACAAGATTGTAATCGACAATAGCATAGTATGCCCGGAATGTGAAGGCAAACTGTCCAGTATCTGGAATTATAATCTGATGTTTAAAACTGAAATCGGTGCCAAAGGAGATAAAATAGGATACATGAGACCTGAAACCGCACAGGGAATATTCATTTTATTCAAACGTCTTGAAAGATTTTTCAGAGGAAAATTACCGTTCGGAGCCGTTCAACTTGGAAAAGCATATAGAAATGAAATTTCACCAAGACAAGGAGTTATAAGGCTTAGAGAATTCACACAGGCTGAAGCTGAAATCTTTTTAAACCCTAAAGACAAGACACATCCAAAATTTTCACAAATCGAAGACGTTGTTTTGAGACTGAATTCACAGGAGGTTCAGGAAAATAACCTCAAACCATTGGAAATAACTGCCCGTGAAGCATTGGATAATGGAATTGTAGCCAATGAAATGCTGATATATCAGCTTTACTTGGCCCGTAAATTTTTAACCGAAATTGGAATTCCCGAAGAAGTTTTAAGATTCAGACAACACCTGGATGGAGAAATGGCTCATTACGCCCTTGACTGCTGGGACGTTGAAGTTAAAACCGACAAATATGGATGGGTTGAAATCATCGGAATCGCCGACAGGGGAGATTATGATTTGACATCACATTCAAAATACAGTAACGATGAGTTAAATGTTTTTATAGAATACGATGAACCTAAAAAAGTTAAAAAGACTATTGTAAAACCTAATTTATCAAAATTCGGACCAATATTTAAAGGAGACTCTCCTAAAGTAAAACAAGCCATTGAAGACAGTGATGTTGACGAAATCAAAATTGCAATTGAAACTGACGGCAAATTCACTGTTGAACTGGATGAAATTTACGAGGTTACAGAGGACTTGCTCATATTTGAGGATGTTGAAGAGGAAATAACAGGAGAAAAGATTGTTCCCCACGTTATCGAACCTTCATTCGGTATTGACCGTATAACCTATGCCGTTTTACTGCACTCATTTGCCGAAACATATGAAAAGGACTACTTTAAATTTGATAAATCAGTAGCACCTGTTCAGGTGGGAATCTTTCCTCTCGTCAACAAAGAAGGTCCTCGTGAAATTGCTCAGGATTTAACTGAAACCTTAAGAATGGCAGGTTTTACAGTTGAATATGATGCAAGCGGAACCATCGGCAGAAGATATGCAAGAGCTGATGAAATTGGAATTCCCCTTGCAGTTACTGTTGATTTTGAAACTTTAGAAGATAAAATGGTAACGGTAAGAGACAGGGACAGCGAAGCACAGGAAAGAATTCTTATTGCTGAACTTAAAGACTATCTGGAAAAATATTATAAATGAGTGTGAACAAACTCATTTATTCTTCTTTTTAAAATTTTTAAACAGGTTGTTGGCCCACAATATTGCATCCCTGCTTTGGGAGGACAATATCCTGTTTTGGTCAAAAAATCCGTTATCCTTAAACAGACCGAAAATCATCACCTTGTCTGTAACAATCAAAAGGAAATTGTTTTTGAATTTAAATGAAGACAGGTATTTGATTTTGGATCTTTTTTCATAAATTCCCAAAACATCAGCTGCCACGATGACTTCCACATATCTTCCTTTTTTGATTAGTGAATTGAATCTTTTGTTAAACTCAACATGGTAAAAAGGCATGATGCATCGAGCGTTTTTCGCCTCTTTCAGTACATTTAATATGTGATTGTTGATTTTATATGCATCAACCCCACTGGATTCCATTAACTCGGCATTGCGCAGCAGGAATAATTCAGAAACTGAATCTTCAGGAATCATGTCAATGACATGGCCATCAGTAATGTTGAAAAAATCATTTAGAATATTTACAACCTCTTTAAGTTCCAGAACGTTTGCCATTTGTATTTTAATGGAGTTGGATAAATAATATCTGTTGGATTCACGGTGAACAAATTCCTTCAGTTCAAGACCGTGTATTGTGACGGATATTGAACTATAATTCAAATTTGTATTGCTTGCTAATTCTTTAACATTTTGAGGTTTCTCATATAGTGCTGCCAGGATTTTTAATCTGATAATAGAGTTTGCTGCATATCTTACGTCTTCAGATATTGAATTGTAGTTTTTTAAATAATTTTCGTTTTCGATCATGTTAATCACCTATGTAGTATTACTTACATCAATATTTTTTATTACTAAAAAAATATAAAACCTATTGAAGTGAACAAATGTGAAAAATCACAGATACAGAAAACTTAATAACCACAAATATTTCAGATATTTTTTTTAAAACATGAAAAAATATAATCTAAACAACTAAATATTTACATGGTGATAAAAATGATAGACACACATATACACGCAGATGCAAGAAGTGGAGAAGACCTTGAAATGATGTATCTTTCAGGAATCGATAGTGCAATAACATGCAGTTATTACCCATATAAGATACCTCATGAGATTGTTCTTTTAAACCATCTGAATAGAATTCTTGAATTTGATACGAAAAGAGCCAGAGAATACGGACTTGATTTGAAAGTTGCCCTAGGCATACATCCGACAAATTCAACCATAAATTCGGAAACAATCTTTGAAAATCTTTACGAATGGATAGAAACAGACAAAATTATCGCCATAGGCGAAATTGGACTTGAAGATTTAACTGACAGTGAAGTAGATATCTTTAAAAAGCAGCTAGACATTGCTGATGAAACCGATTCCAAAGTGATTATACATACTCCACGAAAAAATAAAAGGAAAGTCTTAAAAGTTATTTTGGATATTCTCCCGCAACACATCAATGAAAACCAGGCAGTAATTGATCATATCAACCCGCAGGTTGTCAGCGATGTGATAAATACTGACTGCATGTTGGGATTAACCGTACAACCTCAAAAGATGGACAGGTTTGAAGCTATATCAATTCTGGACGAATACGGATTTGATAAATTCTTATTGAACAGTGATATGAGCAACAAGCCTTCAAATCCCCTTTCAGTTCCAGAAACAGTTCGTGAATTGACCAGACAGGGCTATGAAAAAAATGAAATCAGAAAAGTGGCCGGAAATAACGCTGAAAAATTCTTTAAAATCTAGATGAACAAGGATTTGATTGAAAAATTACCAATACCTATTTCCGGATTAATTCTGCTTTATTGTCTCTTGGAAATATTTTCCAAGACAATATACTTATTTAAGACATGTTTTTGAAATGATAATCGAAGTATTTTAGTTTTAATGATTTTAAAGATTGTTTTATACCACTGAAGCATTGAAGATGACTTGAAAAATCCAGTTATCCTCAACAGTTCGGGGACTTTTTCCATGAATTTAATTATTTCATCCCCATATCTCACACCATTTACACTCGGAATTGCATATGCCATATGAATTATCGGAAATAACCTTCATATTTTTACTAATAGTTTACTTTACCTATCATTTTATTATACATAAATTAGATATTTCAACAGCCTATCCTATCTACTGGATAATGTTTATCGTAATTACAATGAATACCATCGCCACCAATTCATGAGATTCCAGAGATGAATCCAATATTTTTCATTACCGGATTTTATCAAAATGTTATTTGTCCACATCATTAATTTTATACTGTGAATTCATCTATAAAAGAATTCTAAATAAGAATAATCACCTAAACTATATTTTCATAGCGATTTCCAGCCATAATAATTGTAGAATATCTGAATTTCGCTAAAAATATTTCAAGTGAATTTGTTATATTATTGTATGAACCAGCATTATCTGTTTTACATATATTCATTTTATAAACCTGTCAGTTTGAAAAATCTGGAATTTTATCCAAGTTTTTCAACATTCACCTATCCCCCTTGTCATCAGTGCTCTTGCAACAAAAGGATTGGCAGACCTAATCAATTCAAATATTTTGAATCAGGTGTTGAATTTTGAAATTATAATAACTACAGTACTCGTTATGAATGTGCTGAACAAATATATTGAATTTTAAAAAAATAGTCAAAAATAGATAATTAATCTGCTTATCCTTTATTAATTACTTTTACTTTTTTAGGAGAAACAATGATTAAATGTTTATCTTCACTGTGTTCAAGCAGTAATGCCTGAGCACCATGTTTTGTCCTCATCAGTTTGATTTTATCACCAGCCAATTTAAAATTTGGAGCACTTTCCTTTTCTAAAAAGGACAAATCTAGAATAACAGGGCTTTGTTCGGCAACTACCTGATCAACAACATAATTGATATCATCGATTGTTTTCGGTCTGATTAAAACAATTTCATAAAATGACTGTTCGGGAACGATAACCTCATAATCATCATAAACCTGTCTGGGAGTAGGTTGAGGACGAGAATTCTGATTTTGTGTTGGTCTTGGAGCTTGTTTGTGTTGATATTGAGGATTTGGTCTAGATTGCTGCGGAGAACTTGATCTAGGCTGCTGAGGATTATTCTGCGGCCTGCCTGCATTATTTTTAGGTCTTATAAGGTCCATAATAGAATCCATTAAACCCTGACCGCCATTTTGCTGTCTTTCGCTTTCTGTTTCTTCAAAACCTAAACTTCTTTTTATATCATCCATGAAACTCATTTGAATTACTCCTCTAAATATTCAATAATAGCATCCAACAGTTTAGAAGCACCATTATTGTAAACATCTTCTGCCGGTAGTTTATATGTGGATTCAAAGTATTCAGGACACATATCCAGACTGGCATTTTTAAGATTAATTGATAAACCAACCACTTTTGTCGGTTCAACAGCTTCGATAGCTTTAATTTCTTCTCCAATTCCTTTAGGTTCTCTATAAGGGTGATTAGGCCTGTGTCCAACAATAACCGCATCAGGAGCCGCTCCGATTAAAATAGCAGCAGACAAACCTCTTGGGTGAGGATTTCCGTCTTCAGTTAAACTGGATTGACCTTCTATAAAAATAATATCAGGTTTTTTGGTTTCTTCAACATATTTTATAGCGCACAATACTGCAGATGGAACATCCATTGCAGATAAACTTCCAGCTCTAAAATTAAAATCAGTCGGTTCTTCCAATCCCATTTCATCAGTTGAAATGATTGCAGGTTTTAAACCTCTTTCGGCACTTGCCAAACCAAGCATTTTAGTGGTTGTTCTTTTGCCACATTCCTGAGAGGTTCCTCCAACGAAAATTACCGGTGCTTTAGGAGTGTAGGATATTTTTGGTAAAACTTCACATGATTTTTTAGGGGCGACACCAGCTATTTTTTCAACAACATCGAGTCTTGGACCAATTTCTTTAACAGTGACATTTTTGGAATCAGCGAATTTCTTTAAAGAGAGGTTTTCATTAACTGATAATGATCTAAAAGAAGTGATAACATTCAATCCTGCATCAATTGCCTGAACGGCATATTTCAATGCTATGCCTTCAGCACCTATCGGTAGCATTATAACCATTGACTTTGCGCTAGGAGCGTTTTTTAAACACTCTTTTAAACTGCTTGAGACAGTTTTACCACAAAACTGTTTTCCCTGTTTTTTAACGTCATCATCAATGTATCCTACGGTTTCAATGCCATCTAGATTGGAGAATTTTTCTCCTCCACCCCCACAGCCTACAACTATAAACGGATTTAAATCTTGAATCTCTTTTACTGATTTTACTGAATACAAAAACTTCACCCCTATCCTAATTAATTTATAAATTATAACTACTAATGATAATATTAAAATAATAAACTTTTTCAAAAAAAATACTTTTAAAAAAAGTTACTATTATTAATTATGCATATTCATACTTAATAAAGTATAATGTTTTTTGACTGAAAATTGCCTGAACTCATATATTCCTGAAAAATTAATTAATGAAAATACTGGCATGAATACACTTCCATATTCTAGAGAATTCTTTTTGAATTACAAATAAAAAGAATGAAACGCACGATTTAATTTGATAAAGGTTTGAATGCAAGAATTTAAAAAAAACATCATAGACAATGACGAGGACTTTGATGTTAGAAAAGCAACAATTGCCGGAAGCATAAGAAATCATGACTTTTTAAGAGAGATTGCTCTGAGCTATCCTGATGTCAGTATGCGTAGTCTAGCAGTCTATGACCTGTTGATTCAGACATCCTGAAGGAAATATATGAAAACAGAAGTGACAAAGCGATTAAAATTTTAAATACGTGCCAAATTATAGGATGCAAGCATAATTGATGATTTTATACTGAACATTAATATGTTAGACCTTCTAACTTCAAGAAGAATCAAAAGAAAAGATTTCTATGAAAAAATAGAGATGATTCGCAAAAACTGATTATAAACATCCTATTACAGAGTAATCCAGTTAACATTATCAAGCTCCCTTAAAAGAAAAATATATTCTCTCCTCACCATCAAATACATGTATCAACAGATTGGAGAATCACTCAAACCATCCGCAGGCCATATTATTATGTTCTGAATATAAATAATCAGAGTACGGTTGAAGCTGATGGTCATTATGTCCCCGCCAATGGAATAGTAACTTATCGGTTAAACCAGTGGTTTAACAATAATTTAATCATTATTTTTATATTTTAAATAATTTTAGATTAAAAATTAATGATTGCATTAGTTTGATTTTTTTAGAGGAATCTCGTTAATTCTTATTTTTGATTTTTTCACTCGGAATAGTTTAATTTTTATTTAAAATACTAAAATAATGTTTAATAAAGCATATTTAAAATAATAATAAATATCAACCTTTCATCATTTTAAATAATCTCTCCAACTAAATTTCTACCATTTAAAATCCAAAAATTGGTCCTCATTATTAAAATTACAACTTTAAGAATCATTTTCTAAAAATATGTTCAACATACATTAAAAAAAAATTATTTTTAATTTTTAAAATTAAATTTTTTGAAAAACTATATATATTGTTAAAATATAAATAGTAATTATGTCAGTAGAATCATTAAAAGAAAGAACGGATTTAACTGTTGATGAATTAAAACAATTAATGGAAGAGGAAACAGATATTAAAAAATATAAAAAGTTACATTTTATTCAATTAAAAGAAGAAGGATACACAACAAAAGAAGCATATAAATTAGCAAATATAAAAAAGACTTCAGCTTATTTAACATTGAAACAATGGAATAATGGAGGATATAACGCATTAATTCGTAAACCTGGTGGTGGACGCAATTCCAAACTTAATACCAAACAATTAAATGAATTAAAAAAAAATATACAAACTCACAAGCTCACATCAGCAGAGGATGTACAACAATTTATTAAAAAGAAATGGGATATTGAATATACAATTACCGGTGTTAAGAATTTAGCGCAATCACAATTTAATATTAGGTTAAGTCAAAATATAGAAAGTATTAATGAATTAACAGATAAATTAGAAAAGCACTTGAAAACTTTGGAAAAATCTCAAATAACCAATGAGGATGTTGAATTAATCAGATTAACAGAGTTAATTTCTGATGAGCATAATATTGAAGTTTCAAAAAAACTCTTTTATTTGATATTACGCAGTTTAGGATTTTCCAATAAATTTTCTTCAACATTGTTGGGTATAACAACTGTAACTGGAAGTAATTGGACAACTGCTTGGAAGAAAAATGGTTACGAAGGACTTAAAAGAAAGAAAGGACAAGGACGAAAGAAAAGAAACGTGAAATAAAAATGCCCCTTTTTATTATATAAAAAATATGAAAATAATAATAAATTTTATTATTACCCTTTTTACAATCAAAAATAGTATCTGTTAAGAGCAATATCCTGGAGATATATTTTAGAAGTCTTATTCATCACCCATTTCTTCAAGTTCTTTTTGAAGATCGGCAATTTGCATTTCCTTGTAGAATCTTTCGAACCTTCCTGTTGCAATGAGAAAAGCTGAAACTTCAAGAGCATCAGCATAGGTATAATTTGACCTTTGTTAATTTGTTTTTTACCCTCGCCCATATAGGATGATGTATTATTTATATAATTAATAACTATGTTTTTTCATTCAATTAAATAGATGTCATTGCCATTAAAGGTTGTGTAGATTATCAAACTTCCAAACTGGGTTGTTTTTGATAGGGATAATATTTTTTAGGTGTTGATTCGATTATAATAGCAAATTGATGTTTAATGATTACTTTATTTCTATTTTTCTATTATTTATTTCAGATTATTTTAAGAATAATTTTTTTCTTTGTTGTTTTTCTTTGGACGTTGCTTTGACTTTGTAATATTGTTCTTACTTTGTAAAATTGCCCTCATTTTGTAATATTGCTTTCATTTCAAACAAAAAATTTATTTATAGTGAATTACAATTAATTATCAAATTTAATTAATCTAAAATAATATATTGATGAAAATAGGCTTGATAAATTAAAAATACATAAAGCATTATTCTATGTTAGTGGTGAATTGGAGGTATAATTATTTTCCAATTTAAATCTTAAACATTTTTGGGAGTATTCATAATATGAAAAAAGTAAATAGTATTATATATAAAACTATTTTAGTATTTTCATCAAATAATATTTTATATAAAACTATTTATAGTATTTTCATCAAATAGTATTTTATATAAAACAATGATGGTTGTGATAATATGGTTAATAGAGAGTTATATATGGAACAAGTTATTAATTTCATGGATAAAGATGTGATAAAAGTAATAACGGGAATGCGACGTTGTGGTAAATCTTATTTGTTTAAATTAATCATTCAAGAACTTAAAAAAAGAGGAATTAATGAATCTGATATATTATTGGTAGATTTAGAGTTGCCCAAGTATAATTCTATAAAGACAAGAGAACAACTTGATGAAATTGTTCTAAAATTTATGGATGGTCATGATAATAAAGTTTATTTGTTATTTGATGAAATTCAAAATGTAGCTGATTGGGAGATAAGCATCAACAGTTACTATAAATTAGAC
>CACYBU010000103.1 GCA_902772665.1 uncultured Methanobrevibacter sp.
AAGTATAAAGTATTATGAAGTACGCTAAAATATAGACGAGTATTACACTAAACTAGTTTGTAACTAATTCACCACATACTACAAAACCAACATCATACTTGAGAAAATTCAAGTACTCACAAAATGTATAGCTACATGCGGAAAGCAACCATCATAGTTAAAATTGTTCCATACAATATAACTTAGGTCATCGCCATAAAACACATAGCACATCTAATAGGCAAAGAAATTTTATTAACAAATTCAATTAAAAAATATTGCAAAAAATATTAGAAAATTAAAATAATAATTTAAATCAAATATTAAAAACAAATACTCATGATAAAAGCAGATATTACTAAAATAAACTTTTTAATAGATTTAATTATAAAATTTTTAAAAACGCCTAAAAAATAAAATAAAAAAAAATAATTTCGTGAAAATAAAAAATAAAAAATAATAATCAGGTTTGGAGGCAATGAAAACCTTGACCCAATGTTCTCATATATAAATGTAACTATTAATTATCTGAAAATCATGTTTTTTTACGAATAACAGAAATAATTCTTGTTAAACTTCTATGCATTTTAATCCCATATTGTTCAACAATTTCGAAACCTACCTCATCAGCCATAGGTTGCAAATCCACATAATGAGGACTTGCCATGCACAGATAAGCATCATCCCTCATATTATCATAAATCGCCTTGAAAAATTCCTTGAAGATATCATCACCGTCAATATCTCCTGTAGTAGTCGAAATTCCATATGGAGGGTCTGTGACAACTGCCGCCACTTTTTCATACATCTTAAGTTCGCGAACGTCAAGATTGAATGTCCTATAATCTGTAATTCCATAATGTTCAAGATTAATGGCAGTTCCGTTTTTCATTTTCCAGTAAATGTCTGAACCTGCAACTTTGCATCCTATTATTCCAGCCTCAATAAGTATTCCTCCGGTTCCGCAAAACGGATCAAGAACCAAATCACCTGCTGTGACCCTTGATAGATTAACCATGCACCTTGCCAATTTAGGACTCATTGATCCTGGATAGAAAAATGGTCTTTTATGGGGTTTGCTATTTTCAAAATGCTTTTTATTTAATTTGATTTTTTCAATAGCAACGTATACAACATCTCCAAATGCAACAATCCTTACCAGGGATTTCGGTTTTTTAAGGTTTACCTTTATGTCATCACAATTTTCCAATATAAGTGAACCGACCTTCCTTTCAGTTGCTACAGTATCGATATCGGAATGGAATCTTTTTACTCTTACTGCAAATGTCTCATTGATGTAATCCGACCAGTCAACTGATGAAACATCCTCATCCAGTCTGTCAACTGATGATTTCAAGATAATCTCATGAACCTCATGGGTATAACCTAACCTTTTTGTGAGAATCTCATAATAGCTGTCACATTTGTCATCAGATATATCTTTTAAAATGACCAAGCCGTCTGTAACAACACTGAGGTTAGCTTCAATATTTTCACAATCCATTACTGCCTTCAGTTCTGCTATAGGCAGTTCCGGATGTTCCTGAGACTGTATACATAGTAATTCCATTATAATTCACCAAAACAAACAATAATTAAAATAATGCCAGTTATAAAAATAGACTTTCCTATTTTTTGAATTTATCGAAATGCCTTCTTATTACCTTTTCACTAGAGTTATCAGCATTTTCCGAATTATGCTGAGCATTTTTTCCATCATCATTATAATGCATTCCAGAATCATTATCATGATAGTAATTATCATCATATGAATAATCATTCCTTACTTCATCATAATAACTTCCATCATCATATGGTCTGGAAGGTTCTTCATACCTATCTGATTCGAAAGATTTCCTTTCAGCACCATAAAAACTATCATCATAACCTCTAGAAGGCTCTTCACGCCTCAAATCAGCCCTCAAAGGCCTATCCTCAGCACCATAAAAACTATCATCATAACCCCTAGAAGGCTCATCACGCCTCAAATCAGCCCTCAAAGGCCTATCCTCAGCACCATAAAAACTATCATCATAACTCCTAGGAGGCTCTTCACGCCTCAAATCAGCCCTCAAAGGATTCTTCTCAACTGTAATATATTCATCGTTATAAGGTTCATATTCATATTTTTTACGGGAAGTTTCCTCATAGCCAAAGTCGTTGGGATAATATTCATATTCTCTTCTTGGAGGATTGTCCTTTTCACGGCCAATAGGAGTAATCGGTTCAAATTCGTCATAATACTCATCCCTTTCAATATAACTATCATCAGTTTGGAAATTCCTTTCATATGATCTGTCTTCATTCAAATAAGACCTCGGCTCATTATAGCTCCTACGGTTGACCATGTTTGAAAAAATAATGTCCTCAATTTCTGAAGGATTTGATATTGCTGACAGTTCCATCTGATTATTGTCATATGCACTGAATATAGAGATTGAACCTACATTAAACATCCTGGCAACAATGCTTTGGGAAGTATTTATATCCTGAATAGATGCATAAGGCATGTAATTTTTCTTAGTGGACAATACTCCGGATTTGATTATAACCCTTGATTGAGTCAGTGTGTATTCCTTGGAATACCATCCAATAAGCTGCCAGATAATATAAACTATAATGATAAGAATGACAACGAAAAATGCAATTGCAGTATATCTTGTTATGGGAAGTTCGATATGAGATATCAAATAGACCTGCATTTCACCAATGAATTTGATTGCCATTGAAGAAAGCATCAGTGCAATAATCAATAAAACAACACCGAAAATAGCCTTTTTACATCCGAAAAGCATATTCGGTTTTGTCTGATAAAGAATTCTCTCATTTCTCAAATCATCATTTTTATCAAATAACATAATATTATAATATTAGAATTTCTTTTAAATAAAGTTTTACAAAAAAAGATTGAAAAAATAAGCCTCAGCTCGCCCATCATTCATCACATATCAGAGCTCATAGGGTTCATCATAGGCTTATTATATATTAAAATTAACCGAACATTACTCCGGCTTCAGTTTTGAACAATTCGTCTTCTTTGGATTTGCTCATTACTTTGTCAATAGCATCCATAAAGTCAGCTACAGTAACCTTATCACGTTTTTCACGAATTGCAAACATTCCCGCTTCAGTACATACTGCCTTTAAGTCAGCACCTGAAAGCTCATCGGTTAAATCGGCGAGAATATCAATATCTGCCTCTTCATCCAATGACATGTTTTTAGTATGGATTTTAAGAATTTCTTTTCTTCCGTCAACGTTTGGAAGAGGAACTTCAATAAACCTGTCGAAACGACCAGGACGCAATAATGCAGGGTCAAGGATATCAGGCCTGTTGGTAGCACCGATAATTCCGATATCACCTCTTGATTCGAAACCGTCAAGTTCTGCGAGTAACTGCATTAAGGTACGTTGAACTTCTCTGTCACCGCTGGTGGAACTTTTAAGTCTTTTAGCCGCAACAGCATCAAGTTCATCAATAAATATGATTGCAGGAGCCTTTTCTTTAGCCAATTCAAATACTTCACGAACGAGTCTTGCTCCTTCTCCTATGTATTTTTTAACAAATTCGGATGCCACTATTTTTATAAAGGTGGCATTGGTTTCATTAGCAACAGCCTTTGCAAGCAGTGTTTTACCTGTTCCAGGAGGTCCGTACAGCAATATTCCTTTAGGTGGTTCAATACCTACTTTCTCAAACAACTCAGGTTCGGTTAACGGTAACTCGACAGTTTCCTTAACCTCTACAATTTGTTCTTCCAAACCACCGATTTTATCATAAGTAATATCAGGTTTTGTTTCTATTTCCATTCCGGAAACATTTGCATCTTTTTCTGACGGCAATACTTCCACAATACCGAAAGTTTGTTGATTAAGTGCCACTCTTGAACCAGGCACGAGTAATTTTTCATCTAAAAATTTTGAATAATTGACAAGGAAACTTGGCCCTGTGCTACTTTTAACAGTCATTCTGTGATCATCTAAAACTTCAGTAATAGTTGCTAATACAAGTGGAGGAGATCTAAACCTATCAACTTCTGAACGTAAAGATTTAGTTTCTCTTTCTAATCTGATTTTTTCATTTTCAATTAGGACTTTATCCTTTTCCAATTTCCTAACTTTCCACATTAAGTTACTTTTAGCTTTGGACTTTTCTTCTCTTAAATGATTAACTTCGTCTTTTAGAGATTCTACTTGTTCAATC
>CACYBU010000104.1 GCA_902772665.1 uncultured Methanobrevibacter sp.
CGGGTCCCGGTGAAAACAATTTTCTGAATTGTTTTACAACATTAAATATCTGATCATACAGTTTCATAATATCCCTCCTACAAAGTTGGAAATTCCTCCTGTAGCCATGTCAGGGAAAATACCTAACAATATCACTATAATCAGCAATACTGCCATTGCGAAAATCATGGCTTTTGGAACCTCTTTTCCTTCAAGATTCAGGTCATTAGGTTTCGGTTTTAAAAACATTGTGTAATATGTTTTTATAAATACCACGAACGTTGCTATACTTACCATAATGGCCAGAATAGATATTTCAGGGAATCCGCAACTTAAAGATGCCTGAACAAGCATTAATTTAGATTGGAATCCGCTTAACGGTGGAACTCCTGCCATTGCAAGACCTGCAATCAAAAGCATTATGGCAACTTTCGGATGATATGCGATAAGTCCACCCAATTTTCTTGTATCCACCTCATTGGTTGCATTTACTATTGCACCGAATCCGATAAAGAGCAGTGCGGTGATAATGATTTCATTCAATGCCTGGAAAAGTCCTGCTGTAATTGAAAAATTTGTTCCAAGTCCAATACCCAAACCGATGAACCCCAGCTCACCGACTGCCAGAAATCCAATCATTCTTCTGAAATCTGTCTGAGTCAGTGCAAGAGAAACACCCAGTATCATAGCCAAGATAGAGAAAAAGACTATGAGAACTTCAAAGATTGGAAGTGAGGCGTAAATTCTAAACATTATCATTACGATTGAAATCATTGAGATAACTGTAAATGACTGCAGGAGTGCTGCTGCGTGAGGTTCTGCTTTTGAATAGATTCCGGATTTTATTGTATGGAATGGCGGCAAGCCTGAAGCATATAACCAACCAAAAAATATTAATGCGAGTGATAATAAAAATACCGGAGAAGTTACATCAACCAGACCGTTGTGAACAGCCACGGCAATATCCGTGACATTCACACTTCCAGTAAGTGCAAGTAAGAATCCTATTCCAAGAAGCATTATTGGAGAGCCTATTGATCCTAAAACCATGTATTTTAAAGCCATTTCATAACTATAATCAATTGATGAAGCGGCTACAATTCCAACCTGGGCAAGAGCCAGTATTTCAAAGAACACGAACATGTGGAATATGTCGTCGGTTAAAATCATTGCAGTTACTGCCGCAGTACCTAAAAACAGCAGAAAGAGGTAAGGGCTGGAAACCTTCTTATATTTGGTCAGGTAAATGAATACGACCAGGAATGTTAAAAGACCCGCCGCACCTATGAATACCTGCTGCAGGAAGGTAAATGAGTATGTAATCGCCGGATGATATAGTACACCAGATACAGTATCCAGCATCGGTTCATAACCTCCAAAGTAGTGGAGGCCGTAATTGGACAATATCGGAATCATCGGCAGGCACAATGCCACGACAAATGTGAAAACCTTGGTTACAGTGTTGAATCTTGAAATTGTACTGATTAATAAAGCAGCCATCAGAGGGACAATTACCATAAGTGGGATTAATTCATTCATCATATTCCTCCCTTTTTGATGTGTCAGCCAGCATTACTTTTGTAGACAATGTATGATACCTCCTGTATAAAACCATTACCAAAGCAAGCATTACAGCCAGTGTGCTTGCCCCAATTACAATACTGGTAAGAACCAGACCGAAAGGCAATGGGGCGGCAGCATTTGCTGCAAACCATGCCGGATCCATTCCAGGCATTAAAATCGGTACAATACCATCTGCCTTATAACCCAGAGAAACAATGAAAAGATTAACACCCTCTTCAATGAAACTGATACCGATGATTTTTTTGATGATATTGTCTATGAAAATTGCTGAATAAAGTCCGATTACAATTAAAGCAGCGGAAGTCATCAATATCACCATCTGCACCATTATCATCAGCCATCACTCCTTTGAGTCTTTTTAACAGCAAGTGCAATAAATACCGGTACTATAGCTGCTCCCACAATTGCCTGTGTCAGGGCAACATCAGGTGCAAGCAATACCTGGAACAGTGCTGCAAGGGCGGCTGCACTGAATCCTGTTAAGATTGCTGCTTTTAACAAGTCTTTTTGAATAAGAGCAAGAATTGCGCTTAATACTATAATAACAGATAATATAATCTCTAACATCTTACTCATCCTCATCAATTTCTATTGTAGTTACTGAAAACCTTTCATCCACCTTGAGTTTCTCTGAATTTTCACTTTCAAGAGCCTGCATCTTTTCTTTAGGGTGAAGGAAAGGATGGTTTTCATCTACATCCTGTTCAACTACCATTAAATCAGGGTTATTCTCTCTATCTTCTTTTTTCCAATAGGCATTTGCTATTGCATGTGCTGTAAATGGTGCCAGAATAAAGTAAACTCCAGCCAGGAGATACTGCTCAAGACCGATTAAGGCAATAATACATGCAATATCAAACAAACCTACAATGTGGATTCTTCCATAAACAGCATTTTTGGTATTGCCACTTAAGCTGATAAGACCTACTGCTGATACGATAATAAGGAAAGCCGCAATTAATAAAAGGGCTGATTGAATATATTCTATCATTTATCCTCCCCTCCCACTGTTACGGCAAAAGCAATAGTTCCTACAAAACCAAAGAATATTAAAGCCAAAGATATATCCCCATAAAATTGAAGATTATATAACTTTCCACCAATGATTAATGCGACTGCAAATGCATTAACAATTATGGAACTTCCAAGAAGCCCCATGGAAGTGGATTTATATGCGCTTGCCCTGAGGCTTGCCAACATCATTATAATCAATGCAATAATCAAAATATATTTTGAAATAAACAATATATCCATACTATCTCACTCGTCTTTTTTGAAAATGTGTTATTCCAACATTTTCTTTATATAAGGTTCAAAAGGAATTACATCCTCTTTTTTTCTTGGAGAAATAGTAGCTACTTTGATAATGTTATTCTCACTGTCCAAATCAACAGACAAAGTACCAGGAGTTAAAGAAATACTGTTGGCCAGAATTGTTTGTGAAACAGGCCTTTTCAAAACTGTTTCAATATCAACAAGTACTGGATCAATATTTCTTCTCATAACCCCATTAAAAGCAACATCGATTGTTGCTTTAATGATTTCATAAATAAGGACTAAGAAATATACAATTCCATATCCAATTCTAGTTAAAAACATTAAATAAGCTCCATTTCATTAGTATTAATAATAGTCATAATATTGACTAAATAGTAATATTATTATTTATCATGATTATTCATTATAAAGTTATGCTTTTTAAAAAAAATTATTTAAAAAACAGATTTGAATTATTAAAAATATTTGAAAACTTATGAATTAAAATGATTGTCCTCAAAATTATATAAACAAAACCAAATTAATAGTTAAAATTAAAATTAAATGAATTTAAACACTTTTTAAATATTATATATTTGAATATGCAAATTTAGTCATACCGAATATCATGATAGCAGGGATTTAACAGAAAAATTGGAACCCTTAATAATCATCCGGCAGTACTTACAAGACTGCTATTTTCATGAATTAATGTTATAACAGTGAATGCAGACTTGCCGATACCCTTTTCTGTGTCTGATGCATTTCAACATGTATTTAGAAGTAACGTTGGTGACCTCTGACGTTAATTTTTGTCCGAATTGTGGGTTTAAAATCAGAGAATTATAATTTAAATAATTTAATTTCATCAAACAATTCAAATCCTTTATCAAAAGTAACAACACCGCCTAAATTATGTAAATGCGTGATTGAAGTTTTAATTGAATGTTTTCAGAGCAAATATTAAAAACAAAACACTATGAGTTTATCAAATTCTACTACTTATTTAAAGTTTAGAATAAATCAAACCTTATTCTATTTTGTAAGAAACTTCATGTAATGTCTCCAGGGGTTGAATGTATTTACATTCAAAAAGACATTACACTAAAAATAACTTTTTTTAACCCGATTATATTGCCTCCCAAAAATTAGAAAGATAAAAGGAAAAAACAGAGTCATAATTGGGGAGATACTAATTAAAAAACTTACCCTCTTATCTCATTCAACTACTTATGATTCATTCAAAAGAATTTAAGAATGAATTCTACTAAAGTTATATAACTTTAAGCCAGAACAACTTTTCATCGTCATGGTAGATAATGTCCTCCATATTTAGTAATAAGGGATACCATATAAAATTGTCATATCATAATCTCACCTTATCTCATCTTGTAAAGGACTCCATTTTAATTAGATAATATTTTTAGTTTTCATATATTTTTTTATTCAATCATACATTTTCAATTCATCCCATACCATATTCCTTTCTCTTATATCTTTTAATTCATCTCATAATGCATTTAAATTCTCTTTATATGGTTTTGATTGAATATTTTTAGTGTAAATATTCAAAACGTAATTAGAATAAATCAACTCCAATTAATTCATTGAAACTCCCATATTCTTCAGGTGTTTTTAAAACCTCATATGTTTTTAGTAATACGAAAGAATTATCTTTATATATTACTGTGGCCTTTTTGAAAATATAATATTCTGTTTCGCATAACTTAGGTGAAAATATATCACCAATATCTGCTTTTTTAAGTTCATGGTATGAAATTTCTTTCTGATTATATAAGTATCCACTTCCACGATCATCTAATTCAATACATTTTAAAGTTAATGCAATTGGTTCACGATGTATTACTTCATATTCTTTTACAGATACATTATCTTTTATTAACTGCTCAATAGCTTCCTGATAACTATTATAATTATTTGCTTCTTTTATCTTACCTAATTGTTCTTTTAAATCTTTAGTTACTTGTATACTTGTAAAATCACCCATAAATAAAATCCTCATCTTATTTATTTAAAATATAAAAATTAAAAATTCATTATGGGATTAATAATCCCACAATAAATAATATTAATAGAATAATAAACATTATTCCATGTAATTTTCTTTTTTCAGATTCACGATTAATAAATAATAATACTACCAAGACAATTAACAATATTAAATTTATTAATTGTAATAATAATATTATTATCATATTTATTTAATCCCTCCATTGTATTATTTTTTTAGTTTTTTTCAAAAGATTTATATATGTTATTTGATAAAATAGAATTTAAAGAGTAGTAATGAGGGGTTTTTAATCCCCCATTATTGTTTTCAGCAGGCAAATGATTGCGACCAACAACATGATGACTGCTGTGACATTCTATTTTATCTGAGTTCGACATTTTTATCACCTCCTTTTCAATCACTATATTATAGATTGTACAAACTAATATATAAATATTTTTATAAATATATAATTTAAAAATTAAAAACAATATGTAGTTGAAAAAAATAGCAAATAACACCCAATCCTGTTTCTTAAGATAACATTCTTTTAAAAAATCAACATACTTGAAAATACTACCAGAATTATTGATTTCATCACGTAATCGTTTCAAAGATTCTTCATCAAAAATTCTTTTTCTATTACTTCGATTTTTTCTTTACTTGTTTTATTTCTTTTTTAAGTTCATTTTTAATATAATCCCTTAGTAATAATGGATTATTTAGTATTTCTTCCAATATTTCATTGCCTTCTTTACTTTCCATGTGCATTAGTTTTAGCATATCATTGAACAAATAGTAGTGAAAGCATTGCCTCTTTCATGTTTCTGCTAAATGTCTGCTATTAAATGAGTATAAAACCTGTAACACTTGTCCCAAATTTAGCTCCTGTTCTAACAAAAACATTATCATCATTAGAGTCATAAATTACTCTAGTTACATTAGTTGTGTTTTTAAAATAACTTTAGTCAAGCAAAAAGAAATATACTTCATCAAGTATGATATCTTCTAGTTTTTTTACAATCGCTCTATGATTTTCAGGCAGTTCAAAGGGCAATTAATAAATGGTTTTCCATGATTTAATTTGAGTTTTTTTCTTACTGTAACCCATGCTTGTTTTGCAGAATATTAAACATTAAACAATAACTATATGATATCTCTAGCATCTCTAAAGTATAATATTGATCTGTTTGAGTCAATATTTTTCTTAATTTCTCTAAATCCTCTTCATCCAATTTAGATTAATCTATTTGATGTTATTCCTTCAAGACCATGTTCATTATAGTTCTTTAACCATTTTGAACAAATCTGCGGAGATCTATTCAAAACTTCGACTATAACTTTACTTTAAATTCCACATTTTATCCCACAGATATACAATAAGCGAACATAAACTTCTGCATCTGTTCGATACTCTTTAAAAGATTATCTGATCTGACGTATGATGTTTTATAACTTTTGCGACCCTCATAATGATAATCTCTTATCCTATATACTTAAAAAAATCATTGGTAATATACTATATAAAAATTTAAGTAAACATTTGAGAAAATATGGATTCTAGTTTTTTATGGTGAAATTAACTTCATTCCTTCACTCTGTCCACCCCTATTTTTCAAGGATTATAGTTTTAATTGAAAGTTTTCAGTGTAAATATTCAAAATGACTAACGGACACCATTATTAATTATAACATCAAATATATATTATAAGAAAAATAATGGGGGAATTCTTATTAAGACAAAAAAGAAACTGTTACTTATCCTTACAATATTTTTGATACTGTTTGTTTTATCAGGTAGTGTGAGTGCTATAAATGATAATAACACTACTACTAAATTAAGTCATAATATTAATAATGAAATTAACCAAGATAATGATAAGATTTTAACAACAGAAAGTTCAATTAGAGACACTAATGTTAGTTTAAAAGAACTTGAAAACAATGAAATATTAAAAACAACTGTTAGTGGAAATACTTTTGATGACATCCAAACAGCAATAAACACGGCATCAAGTGGAGACATAATAGAACTGAACGGACATTATACAGGTTCTGGAATGCAAATTGATATCAACATAGATAATTTAGTAATCATTGGAAAGAATGATGCAACATTAGACGCACAAGGACAATCAAGAATACTATATATAACTGGAAACAGTGTTACATTAAAAAACATAAAAATCATTAATTATGATTATTTTTATGGTAATGCAGTTTACTGGTATGGGGATAATGGTATTATAAATAATTGTACTTTCATTAATAACACTGCAAACTCAAATGTCGGTACAATTCATTGGTATGGCAGTAATGGTATTGTAAATAGTTCAAGTTTCATTAATAATAATGCACGAAAAGGTAGTGCAATATACTGGGAGGGTGCCAATGGTAATGTAATAAACTGTAATTTTACAAAAAACACTGCATCAGAAACAGGAGGTGCAATCCACTGGGACGGCACCAATGGTAATGTAAAAAACTGCAGTTTTATTAATAACACCGGATATATTGGTGGTGCAATATATTGGAATAATGCAAAAGGAAATGTAACTAATTGCAGTTTTAAAAATAACACGGCATCAGAAACAGGAGGTGCAATCCACTGGGACGGCACCAATGGTAATGTAAAAAATTCCAGTTTCATCCATAACACTGCATCAGAAACAGGAGGTGCAATCCACTGGGAAAATGCAAAAGGAACTGTAACTAATTGTGGTTTTAAAAATAACATCGCACCATTTGGAGGTGCAATCCAATGGGCAGGTGCAGATGGCAATATAATAAATTGTAATTTTACAAAAAACACTGCATTAGGAACTGGAGGTGCAATAAACTGGAATGATGAAGGAACCATAAGTAATTGTAATTTTAAATATAACACTGCAGCAAACGGTGGTGCAATACGTTGGATTGGCGCTGAGGGTATTGTGAGAAATTGCAATTTCACCAATAACCTTGCATCAGAAAACGGAGGTGCAATCCACTGGATTGATGATGGAACTATAAATAATTGTACTTTTAAAAATAACACTGCAAGACTAAATGGTGGGGCAGTCCACTGGGAGGGCACCAAGGGTAATGTGAAAAATTGTACTTTTAAAAATAACACTGCAAGACTAAATGGTGGGGCAATTTACTGGAATAATGATGGAAATATAAATAATTCTATTTTTAATAATAACAGTGCAAATACAGGTGGTGCAATCTACTGTGATGTTAATGCAGATGACAGTATTTCTGATTCCATTTTTAAATGCAACACAGCAGAAAATTATAGGAATATTTATGCTAATAATCTTTTGAATTTATATAATTCTACTTTGGAAACATTTGTAACTATTAGTCAAATACCTGATAGTTTTGTTGGCAATAGTGAAACTGTCAATTTTACTTTTGATGATGGTACTAATCTCGGAGGATATAATGTAACATTATATACTTACAATCAATTAATTGATACATTCACATATGATAACAGTTACAATTATTCTTATACATGGAATAAATTAGCTTTAGGTAACTATTCAATTACTGTTGGTGATATCAATGATAATAAAAATAAATATATTGCTAGTTATGAAGCAATGAAATTTAAAGTTATTAATAAAAATGCATCCTGTGTGATTATTAATCCAATTGCTAATGTTACTTATAATAGTGAAGTTTTTGTGAGTTTTAATGTCGAAAACAGAACAAACATCACTATTATAATAACCAATGTTAAAACTGGTGAAAATAGAATTTTCAATAATTATACAGATAATGAAATCAGAATTAATAATTTAGCTGCAGGTATATACAATATTACCATAATTAACTGTGAAAATAAATATTATGCTTCTTTCAATAGTTCTGCTTTATTTAGTGTTGCTAAAGCATCTAGTAAAATTGTTATTGGGGATGTTGTTAATGGAACCTATAAAACAGTTAATGTTACAGTTGACTTTAATGTTACTAATTCCACATCTATATATATAACTGTTTATAATGTTATAACCGGGAACATAGCCTATGAAAACACAAACTTCAACGGCAACACATTTACAAATAACAATTTAACCCCGGGAATATACAAAATCACAATAACAAACAAAGAAAACCAAAACTACACAACATCAAATACCACAGCACTATTCAACATAACAAAAGCA
>CACYBU010000105.1 GCA_902772665.1 uncultured Methanobrevibacter sp.
GAGTTTAGGAACCAATTTTTCTTCACTCATCAAATCAACTCAGTCAAAAAATAGGTGCTTTAATGCCCAGTTCGTCACAGTACTTTTTAATTTCTGCATCCACTACTTTCATTTCTTCATCAATCTTTTTAAGCTCACAAACTACTTCATCTAAGTCAATTGGTTCTTCCTCTTCAAAAGTATCCACATATCTTGGAATATTCAAGTTAAAATCATTCTCCTCAATTTCTGCCAGACTTGCATTGTGAGAATATTTATCAATTTCTTCACGTTTTGCATAAGTATTTACAATCTTTTCAATATCCTCATCTCTGAGTTTGTTTTGATTTTTGACTTTTTCAAATTCCTTGGATGCATCAATAAACAAGACATCTGCATCTTCCTCACGGCATTTCTTAAAGACCAGAATTACAGTTGGAATGCTTGTTCCGTAGAATATATTGGATGGTAATCCTATTACGGCATCGAGGTAATTTTTCTCACATACAAGGTATTTGCGTATTGTTCCTTCTGCTGCTCCTCTGAAAAGTACTCCATGTGGCAGTACTATTGCCATTGTGCCGTTTTCATCGAGATGGTAAATCATGTGCTGTACAAATGCGTAATCTGCCTTGGATTTTGGAGCTAGTTTACCATAGGCGGAAAATCTTTCATCATCCAAGAATGATTTGTCACTTGACCATTTAGCGGAAAATGGGGGATTGGCAACGATTGCTTCAAATTTCATACCTATATGTTGAGGATATTCAAGTGAATCACCCTGTTTTATGTCAAAATCAGCGTATTTTACGCCATGAAGAATCATGTTCATTCTTGCGAGGTTGTAAGTTGTCTGATTTAATTCCTGACCATAGAAATCACCTATCTGAGATTCTTTTGAAACCCTCAAAAGCAGGGATCCTGAACCGCAGGTTGGATCATAAACGTTCCTGAGTTTGGTTTTATTCATTGTCACTACTTTAGCAAGTATTTTTGAGACTTCCTGTGGAGTATAGAATTCCCCTGCTTTTTTACCTGCACTTGATGCAAATTGACTTATCAGGTATTCATAAGCATCACCTAAAATATCTGATTCATCATCTTCCAGTTTGAAATCAATGTCGTTGAGGTTTAAAAGTATTTTTGAAATCAGCCTGTTTTTATCATCGTCTGTTCTTCCGAGTTTGGATGAGTTTAAATCTACATCTTCAAAAAGGTTGCTGAAATCGTCCTGGCTGTCAGCGCCCATGGAAGAGTTGGTGATGTAGTTTAGGGATTTGATTAAATCTTCAAGTATAAAATCATTTACCTTGGCTTTTTTTATTATATTGCTGAAGAGAAACTGTGGCTCTAAGAAATATCCTAATGAGGAGATTCCCTCATCCATCAAGTCCACTTTATAGTCATCAAGCTGCCAGGCATCCTGAAAACTTAATCCGTCTTCAGTTAATTCTTTATTCATGTGCAGTTCAAGTTTTTCAGATAGATACCTGTAAAAAATAAATCCAAGAATATAATTTTTGAATTCATTGGCATCCATATTGCCTCTTAATTCATCCGCTATTGCCCAAAGCTTACTTTCCAAACTATTTTGATAATTTGACATCTATAATCCCACCTTTTATTTAATAATCAAACCTGTTGAATAAATCAATGATTTTAAATTCAATTGTATTGACCTTATTTTTTCGCTCCTTGAACTTCAGCTTATCAAGAAATGATCTTTTTAATAAATCATAGTCTATTTTACCTGAAAATTCGTAAATTTCAAATACTTGGCGTGCTTTATCTTTATCCAAATGTTCTTCTTCAACGATTTCATACATTGCATCTTTTCTTTCCTGTTTCATGAAATCATCAAATTCCTCACTGACACTTGTTTTACTGTCAATATTTCCAAGCCGCTCATCAATAAACCTCTCAATTAAATCAATTTTGCTTCGCAGATTCTCATGTTCTTTCATGATACTGATAATGCGTTGTCTGTCATGCTCATAACTGCTGCTATTTAACTCCAAGTCTTCTAAAAGACGCAGTATATAATCAACATTGATTTTATCGGTTCTGAGCAATTCCAACTCAAAGTCTATGTCATCTAAAACGGATTCACCTTCATCTTTGCCTGTTTTTATTTCATCATAGATATCCAGGTATGCACTTTTAAAGTCATTGAATGCCTGTTCTTTTATTTTTAAATCATCCCAGCTGAATTCAGTGAAAATATCAAGTTTGTTCTTATTTCTAATTAAATCTCTGAATATTAAAACAAATTCTTTTTTATCATTTTCACTTTGAAGCTCCAAAGCTTCAGATGCATCCAGAACAAGACTATACAACCTTTTTAAATCATCATTAAACCATTTGACAAATGTTTCATATGGAGGTAAAATAACATCATCCTTTGCATTTGGATCTGAGAATAATGCAATTGCTTCATCAACATTGTCTTTCAGGTTGGTAAAACATACTATATTTCCCTGTGATTTGCGCTTGTTAAAAATACGGTTAGTTCTGGAAAATGCCTGAAGCAGACCATGATACTGCAGATTTTTATCCACATATAATGTGTTTAAATATTTACTGTCAAAACCTGTTAGAAACATATCCACAACCAGAAGCAAATCTATTTCACGGTTTTTCATTCTTTTTGACACATCGGCATGATACTGTTTGAAATCATCAGTTGTGAAATTAGTTGAGAACATTTCATTGTAATCCTGCATATACCTGTCCAGTAAATCCTGTGAATGCTCACTTTCACTTAAATCCTCATTGGCCTTGAATGTGAATATTGTTGCAATTTTTAAATCATGATTCTTTTTTTTGAATAAATCATAGTACTTGTGTATGACTCCTCCTCTTGAAACAGTGAACATTGCATTGAATTCACGGTTTCTGGTTTTATTGTCATAGCTTTCAATTACATAATCCACAATCTGATTTAATCGATGTTCAGATTCCAGAACCTCCTTTGTATTGATCTTTTTAACTTCCTTGTCTTTTCTAGTTTTTAATTTTGCTCCTCCAAAGTAATCTACGGAAAATCCTAAAACGTTATTATCAGCAATTGCATCCCTGATTACATATTCATGGAGTTTTTTGCCGAAAATATCCTGTGTGGTTTGTGTTCCATCTGAATTTTTAGCAAAAATTGGTGTTCCGGTAAATCCAAATGACAGTGCATTAGTGAAAAAATCAGTGATTGATTTGTGCATCTCACCGAATTGACTTCTGTGACATTCATCGAATATTAGAATAATATTTTTATCCTTGATTTTTTGAAGTTTAGCCCTGTCTCCATTTGTTTTAACGGCTTTTGATAGTTTTTGAATAGTTGTAGTTATCAGTTTTCCTTTACCGTCGGTTGTTAAGTTTTTTATTAAAACACCAGTGTGTTTTGTTGTATTCACACAACCGTCACAGAAACTGTTGAATTCTTTATTGGTCTGCAAATCCAAATCACGCCTGTCAACTACAAATATTACTTTATATATGGATTCCTCTTCTGCCAATAGGTGACTGGCCTTATAAGATGTTAGTGTTTTACCACTACCAGTGGTATGCCAGATATATCCGTTTTGTTTAATTTCCAGAGCCTGGTGGAGTACGGCTTCCACCGCATATTTCTGATATGTCCTTAAAACCATCAGTTTTTTTGAGGATTCGTTTAAAACCATGTATTTGGATATCATTTTTGCAAGATTGCATTTTTCCAAAAAGGTATCTGCAAATTCATCCAATGAGCGGATATTATGGTTTTCCTTGTCTTTCCAGAAGAATGTGAATTCAAACTGAAGGTCATTTTTCTGACCGTTGGCGAAAAATTTAGTATTCACACCATTGCTTACAACAAATATCTGAATAAAGTTGAAAAGACTTTTATAGGAATGTGAAGCGTATCTGGTAATCTGGTCAAAAGCCTCTTTTAAGGGCATTCCCCTTCTTTTAAGTTCCACCTGAACCAGAGGCAAACCGTTTATTAATAACGTTACATCATACCTGTTTTTATGCTTTCCTTCCATAGTTATCTGATTGGAAATCTGGAAAATATTTTTACACCAATCTCTCTGGTTTAAAAATTTAATATAAAACGGATTGTCTTTTCTGTCAATGAAATAATGGTCTCTTAATTTTTTCGCTCTGTCAAAAATAGAACCCTGATCTAGATGCAGCAGAACCTTATTGAATTCTTCATCTGTAAGATGACAGTTATTGAATTTTTCCAGCTGAATCCTAAAATTAGCAATTAATTCATCTTCATTTGCAATTTTAACATATTCATATCCATTATTAGATAATCTTTTAATTAAATTATCCTCAAGAATTGCTTCGCTTTGAGATGACATCATTTTACACCTAATAAGTTGTTAAAAAATATACACATCTTGTTATTAAATATTAATTCTCCTTATTAATATGATTTTGTATTGATGATGGGAAAAATAAGGATAACATGAA
>CACYBU010000106.1 GCA_902772665.1 uncultured Methanobrevibacter sp.
AGACTTTCAAATTAACAATTGTTATATTTAAACAAGTAAAATTAAAGTTGAATGGTAAATAACATGGTATGAAATGAATTAGTGCTATATGGTTGTTAAAATGAGAATTAAAGGAAAATTAATTAATTATAACTGCAGTTATAGTATGAAAAAATTAAAATAAAGTATTATTTATTCTTAAGTTTCTGTGCATGATATTATATACAAGGAGAAGGATGATAAATATGGCTTCAAGAGAGGATTACTTGAATCAAGCAGATTAACACAACCCAATATGTTGCAGGTGAGTTTTTAAAAAGTAATGATGGGGAATTTAATTACAGGATGGCTTTTGATAATATAAAAAATAGTGTGAATAAATTTTTGGACGGGTTTGATGAAAACAGGTTCACTGTCATGCCGGGTCTTAGAGGTGTTGGAAAAAGCACATTATTGCTTCAGACTTACGAATACTTGGTTAGCAGGGGTGTTGATAAAAATAGAATTTTATATGTTCCAGCTGATGAGTTGAAGACATTGAATGAATCGAATTTTTTTGACTTAATCAATGTCTTTGTTGAAGACATCCATCACAAATATCCTGCAACTTTAGATGAAGAACTATTTCTTTTGATTGATGAGGCACAGGAAGACAGTAATTGGTCAAAGACAGGAAAAATAATTCATGATCAATCAAAGAAGATTTTCATGATTTTCACAGGTTCAAATGCACTTGATTTTGAATTGAATTTGAACAGCGTGAGGAGAACTTCATTTGAGAGAATCTATCCGATGAATTTTCAGGAATACCTGAATTTAAAATATGATATCTCAATACCTCCAATAAGTGAGGATATAATGAATATATTTCTAACAGGAAATGTTGAATCAGCATCTAAAAAAGAAACGGAAGTAATGTTTCTCACTTCATCTATCCAAAAGCCATTGAAGTGTGAATTCAAATATTTCCTCTCATATGGTGGATTTCCATTAAATCTCAATCTTGATGAAGTTACCACTCACAGAAGAATATTTGAAGTTGTCAGACGGGTGATTGAAAAGGATATTCGCCATTACAAATCATTCAAGGAAGACACGGAGAATGTCCTGTTCAATATATTGTCATTTCTCTCAACTCAAAAACCCGGAGGTATTTCTGTAAACAGCTTGTCTAAAAATATCGGGGCCTCAAGAGGAAGTATTATTAATCTATTGGATGTTTTGGAAAAGACTCATCTCATTTTCCATATCAACCCATATGGTGACGCCGGTAAAATGATTAGAACTCCTAAAAAGTATTATTTTTTATCTCCCTGCATCAATGCAAGTATCAATTTCACATTGGGAAAACATACTCCCAATGACAATGCTTATCTTGGAGTTTTAGCTGAAACATTAGTTGCATCAAGCTTTTTTAGATTGAACAAAACTATTTCAAAGCCAAATGGAATATTCACTCCAACACAAAAAAGAATGGCGGACTTTATTATCACAACTTTTGAAGGGGATAATGTGGCTGTAGAAGTGGGCATTGGTAAAAAAGGAGATTCTCAAGTTAAAAAGACTATGAATAAATACAACTGTCAACGAGGTGTTGTTGTTTCATCTGCAACAAATCTCATCAAAAAGGAAGATGAAATTATATTC
This sequence comes from uncultured Methanobrevibacter sp., assembly GCA_902772665.1. Classification (GTDB taxonomy): domain Archaea; phylum Methanobacteriota; class Methanobacteria; order Methanobacteriales; family Methanobacteriaceae; genus Methanocatella. The sequence continues at coordinate 1,627 of CACYBU010000106.1, forward strand.
CTGCCTTTGACAACCTTTTCGTTGATGTGATTAAACAAATTCAGTTTATTTTAGGATATATAGGGTTCTTAATGCTATAATTGATTTTAATTGTGGATTCATCTGATGACAAAACATCATCATCTGTTATTTCATATAAATGGTTACGGTCAGTTTCTTAGTGCTTTTATTACTAATATGTGTTTATTTTTCAATACTGTCTAATTAGTTTTCTTTTTATTTTTATATGATAATTAACTGCCATTTAATCTATTTCAATCAGTGAAATCTTTGATTTCAATCTTGCTTATAGTAGGATTTTTTCTTCCAAAAACTATTAGTCAAATGATTGATTATGAGATTGCATGCGGAAAATATCTAATTAAATAGCCAGGTATTAATGTATTGGATAATTGAATGTAATCATTGTTTGTTTGAGTAGTGGTAGAATATAATGCAAATTTTATCTCTAGTACTGTTTATGGGCCAATATTTGCTCTCTATAACTCATATTTTTCTGATGTAAAGTTTGAACTGTCCATGTTTGTATCTGACTATAGGTAAAACTGGTCATCCTCACCGGAAATCATTTTTGGAATGATAAGCTAATTGTAAATGAAGTGAAATTCCTTAGGAGGTAAGGAATTTTAGAAGAAGCGAATGATGTTATTAACTGAAAGGATAGCAGGAAATGGATGTAGAATAAATTTTTTTAATTAATCTCTCATTATATTTGTAATTTTTAATATTAGTGGATAATGCAGTCATTTCACAAAAGTGATTTTTTGCCCAGTCGCACTTCATAAATATGTATATAACATCATAGTCAACTTATATACTATGAGGAGGGTGTCCTAGTTAAACTTGTTTTTAACTGAAAAATACACTAAAACAACCATGCATTGTTTAATATGATTAAGATTAGGAACAATCCTTATTAAAAAATAGTAAGTGATAGATATGAAAAGAGAAAAGAAATTTTCAAAACCATTTGACTTGGCTCATAGTATAATGTTTAATCAGTTAGAAGGGGAATATACTGCTGCTCTTGGAGCTCCTGGAATATTTGTTGAAAAAATCAATCGCAGAGTTCGCCTAAAAGATGGCACTGGTGGTGAAATGGATTCGGCATATATTGCAAATCCGGATAACAAA
>CACYBU010000107.1 GCA_902772665.1 uncultured Methanobrevibacter sp.
TTAAAAGTTCACTATCCTATGATAATTTAACTTTATCATTGTTGATATCTAAAAAAGTATTACTCAATGGGTTGTTTTCCAACCCTCAGAATTGCTTCATTATTAAAAATCAAAATTTAAAAATTATCATTGAAATAAACAATATATAACTGAATTTTAAATTTAAAATTAATTAAAAATCAATTATAAAACATGATTTAAAGAGCCTTAAATCAATTATTGTAACAAAATTTCTTTATTGTAACTCCATATTTTTTCCATATTCTAGGAATTAAAAAATTAAAATTAGGGTTTAAATGAAATAATTATTGAAATTCAATGACTCTTAAAATAATACTTAAATAATAAAAAAATGGAAAATGAAGATTTAATTTTAAAAATAAATGTCTTAAAACATTTTACACTTGAAATATACCTCTCACATAGTGTTTAAAATTTTCAAATATTGCAAAAGTATAGTTCTCGACATTAAATATTTATAGTATTATGGACATAGTATATTTATGGGAAGGAATGTTTTTATCAATAAAGAAATACCTCTTGATGAAATCAGGAGAGAAAAATCAGAAATTAAAAAAGAATGGGCTTATTTTGAGAAATTAACATTTATTGAAGATGTTTATGCCGGAGAAAATGTTAACTATGCTATTGAAAAAAGAGGTAAGACTGCACAAACTGGATATAATTGGGTAAAATTGTGGAATGAATATGGATTTGAAGGTTTAAAGAGAAAACCTGGATCTGGGGCACCTACTAAATTAACCAATGATCAATTTAATGAACTCAAAGTTTTGATAAAAGAAAGGAAATTAAAAGGAAATCGTCAAATTAGAAAGTTAATTAAAGATGAATATGGAGTCATATATTCTGAAAGGCAAATAAGCCGTATTATGGAACAATTAAACTTTGGTTATGGAAAACCTTATGTTATTCCTGCCAAATCTCCCGAAGATGCTGATGAACAGTTAAAAAAAACATCGACGACTCAGAAGTTTCATTAAAAAAGGATATTGTAGGATTAGTTGATCAATGTGGAATACAGAATAGAAATAATAACGATCGCCAATATTATGATAAAGATGAGGGCAACATTAAAAAAGAATATGAAGAACGTCTTAAAATTAATGGTAATGGTTTTCAGATGATTAATGGTAATTCTTTAATCTTATGTCAGCCAAATACTCGAACATTTGAATTTATAAAATCATTAATCAAATTGAGAATTGTAAATTGTATTGATATGGAAATCATTAATGGACTTATGGATATTTTAACTGATAAGGATTTAAATGAAAATACCATATTTTCTAAATTAAATTCATTATTTGAAGAAATGGATGTTAAAGATGAAATAATATCTTTTATTGAAACTACGAGTGCTTCTGAGGTTAAATTATTGTCAAAAATTAAAAAGAAAGTTGATTCACTCAATCCTAATAAATCTGAAAATATTGAAGTTATACAAAAAAATTTAATTGTTGATAAATTAAACTCTTCAGGATTAAAGGATAAATTACATAATGAAAGAAGAATAGTTTTAATTGCTGATAATTATACTGTTCATAGGGCAACATTGGTTAAAGAAGCATGTGAAATTCTGAATATAAAATTTGTTTTACTACCAACTAATTCTCCGCAATTAAATCCTATAGAACAAGTTTGGAAATCAATTAAGAAATATTTGAGTCAATTTTATTTGGATAATTTGGAAGAAATGGAACGATTATTCACAAATGAATTTTATCGTATTGTTGATAATAATACTTTCTACAACAAATGGTTACTCAAATTTATCGATGATATTGATTACTATGATATAAATTATCAAATTTCTGGCTTTAAACCATGTACAATGGCATTTTAAAGAGATAAATTAGAAATAGTAATATGGTCACATTTACTATAAATTTTTAATGTCGAGAACTATAGTTATTTAAATTTTGTATAATCACCAAAAAATCTCTTAAAATCCATAAATTAACTATATACTATTTCTTCCAGATATCCTTTAATTTCAAGACAATCCTCATGCTTAATTTCCCAAAATATGTCCTTCACAATATTTTCATGATTATGAGAAGTAATATTTCTCAAACCAATTAACTGTTACCAGTTAATATCATCATACTCTTCTCGGAATTCATCAGAAAACTTATTGGCAAATTCACCCATCTTAATAATAACCAGTGCACAAACCTCTTTGTATAAAACTATCAGAGAAGTAATTTTCTTTATCATCAATACAATTACAATAATCAATAATGGCCTCAGCCCATCGTTTATCCTTCGCGTTCATATAAACATAGTAAAGAGGATAAAAGATTAATGGAATCTACTTTTTAATAACTTTCAGTGAATTTAATCAAAAACATTATATACTAACAAAAAAAATTATTAAAAAATGAACACAGGATTTTTTTCCTGATTGAATAATTCTATTTTTTCATCATGATGAGTTAAATAAAGTGAATTTGAATCTGTTACCTCACCAACCACATTTGCTTCAATTGAGTATTTTGCAAGATATTCCTTAATAAATTCACATTTATCTTCATCAGCTGTGAAAACAAAACCTGATCCAGGATATGATCTAAGCCAATCCACCCACTGCACGTTTTCATTTCTGGGAACATCATCCAGATTAACTACCGCACCTTTGGATGAAGTTTCAAGAAGCATCTCCAGAGTTCCCAATATTCCTGGATTTGAAATGTCTTTTCCGGATTTTATATAATCATGTTCAGCAAGGTATTGAACTGCTGTAATCTGGTCACGAACCAACTGGTCATCCTTATCATATGTGGTATCCCAGTTCAGGTTAAACATTTCATGTGGTTTGCCGTCGAGATCTATGGCAACTATTACCTTATCTCCAACTTCGGCACCAAAGCTTGTTATTATTTTATCCTTTTGGGCGATTCCCACAATTGCAACTCCAAGTGAATCCACTTCACCGTCGGGATGGAGGTGTCCGCCAACCATTGGAACGCCAAATTTCAGGCATCCGTCATTGATTCCTTTCAATAAATCCTCATAAATTTCATCTTTACTTATTGACATTATGTTTACCATTGCAAGCGGTTTTCCACCCATCGCCGCAATGTCATTTACATTTACCAGTACTGAACAGTATCCTGCCCAGTAAGGATTTACATTCATAATGTCGCCCCATATTCCGTCAGCGGCCAAAAGTATTACCTGATTGTTTCCAATGTCAATAGCAGAAGCATCATCACCAATATCTATTACAACATCTCCTGAAACATTGTATGATTCTTTTAAAAGAGATATTACATTATCAATTGAACTTTTACGTGTGACACCTTTAAACTCCTGAATTTCTCTTACAAGATTTTTAAAATCCAATTTTACACATCCATTTTTTAATATAATTTAATTTTATATTTGCAGTTAATATTTTTTATTATTTCCTCGATTCTGATTTTCACCTCATCAATATTTGTAAAATCAAAACATACATGTTTGTCCTTAAATATTTCCGTTTTAATATTTTGACCGCAGAGGTCATCAAAACCACTTTCGACCTCGAAGATTATTGAATTTTTAACCTTGAATCCATTTTCCACAACCTTATCCAAGTCACCATCGGTTATTCCAATTATAGGTATATCAAATCTATACAGAATATCCGATGATATCAATGTAGTATCATCACCGACTGTAATGACAAGACTTGAATCTCTGAATTTATAAACGTCTTCACCGGCATGGTCAAGAAAAGTAATTTTAAAGTTTTCGGGTTTTTCATTTGAAATAACTCTTGGAGTGACCTTTGCATGTCTTAAAAGTCCGGTTTTAATGATGGCATTTTCAAGGTCGACTTCTCCAAGCTTTTCCAGACCATGACTTTTAAGTTCCCCTCCCACAATGTCAACAATGCGATTATTTTCAGCGATTAAAATTAATTTATTGGAGTTGGTTTTACCGATGACAATGCTGTTGACCATAATATTCTCACCGGGACTTACACCATGAACAATTCTCTGATTTGTACCATTATCATCAGACGTTATGTGATTTTCATAAATTTCCTTCGGAGTCACAACATTCAAATCCAATTTCTGTGACAGTTCATGGACTATCCCCAAATCATTATTCCATGGAATTATACTGCCATCAACTTCACCGGGACGTTCAATTTGAATAACAGGAATATTATTATCAGAAATTTTGTTTATGTAGTGATTATAAACTTTATATCCGAAAACTTGACCTGTAACATCTGATTTGCCATAATTCAATAAAAATATAATGTCTACATTATCATCATGAAATATTTTTAGTGAATCGCTTGGAACGAGTTTTTTTGAGATGTCTATGACATTTTCCAATCCTGCATCAATAACAGCAGTTCTGCCCATTGTTCCGCCAAGTCTTATTTTAACATCCCCGTAATATTTAATTAAATCAATTAACTTTAAAGCATAGCCGGAATCGATAATGTTTGGGCCATGAACAACAATGCCTATTTTCATCTATTCACCTTTATTCTTTTTTTAAATATTTTGGATCCGCAGATTTCACAGTCATCAAATGGATAATCATTATTATATTCCTTTTTACAGCCCTCACATACTTTTTTCCAGTTGTATATTCCTTTAATTCCATCGGTGATGACACCTGAATATGAAATATTCATGATTTTAAGGGTGTTTTGAATTGTATAATCATCACTGACAACGCAAACGTTTTTTCCCTGTTCGCAGAGCATGAATGCGAGGGCTATTAATTTTTTATCGGGAAATGATAATCTTAAAACATCCCCTGATTCAGATATTATTTTCTCAATTTCATCTATGTAGCTTACAGGAACGTCCATTATGGTTAGTTTACCGTCATCAAGAGCCATGTCAAAGAACAATTTAGATTTGAAATCCTTAATTTCGGCTGTGATTTGTGAGACCGTGAAATTGTTATTTGAAATAAGTTTAAATCCATTAATAAATGCTGATGCATCCAATACATATGTAATTTCCATAATTCTATTTAATACTTATGAATTAATAAAATTAGCTATTTTGAAAAAATATCATTACCACAAATGTCCCTAATGTTCAATTAATTACATATTGTATACATGATAAATACATTATAAGCATAGATTTAAATTACATAATGTTTACTAAAATAACAAATAATACACAATTCATTCAAAATACCTCTATAAAATACATTATTTACAAAAACCAAAAACAGGACAGAAAAAATATCAAAAACATTTAATCTATGCCCCAATTTTATTCATGAAATATGGTTCGGAAAAAATTTGGGTATAATTTGGAATATGTTTGGAATAAATTTGGGAGAAACTTTCATTATCATTGGGATATATATGGGAAACCTTTTGTAAATCCTTAGAATATCTTTTGAAGAGCTTTAGGTAATGTTTGGGAAAAATCTATTTAAATTTGAATGATTAAACTTAATATTAACCAAAAATCATGGCGATTTAAAAAAAAATCATGATTAACTATGGAGGGATAAAATGTATATTCATAACGATATCGATGACGACATGAAATTTCTTGCAAAATCTGAAATTCGATTGAAAATACTTAACGAATTATATAAAAAACCAAATGATGTGCGAGGTCTTGTCAAACAAACTGACATTACATACAGTTCTGTTTCAAGCAACGTGATCAAGTTGGAGAAGAATAATCACATTAAAAAAGTCAAGAATACCTACTATGTCAACCCAATGACCGAGGTCTACCTTAAAACTTTGATGGATTTTAAAAACAGCGTGCAGATGGTTAATGAGTATGAATCATTCTGGGACAAACATGATTTGAACCAGCTAAGTATCAATTCAATAAGGCGAATAACAGATTTGAAAGACTCCGAGTTAATAGAAACAACTCCTATTGATATTTATAAAACCCACAACACTATTAAAAATCAGATTAGTTTTTCAAATTGTGTTAAAGGAGTATTTCCCTACCTGCACCCAGATTATCCCGGATTGATAGAGGAAGTATTGGAGAATGAAGGGTCCGTGGAGTTAATCGTCTCTAAAAGCATTTTTAAAGAGCTAATGCTTCGTATAAACAATAAAATTAGAAAAAATGCTATTAAAGAACATAAATTGAAAGTTTACAGATTTAAAAAGGATTTGAATCTATATTTAACAATATGTGACGAATCAATGAGTCTGGGACTTTTTAAGACTGATGGTAGTTTCGATCAAAATAGAATCCTAATTTCAGATAATCCAAAGTCCTACGACTGGGCAAAGGATTTATTTGAACATGTGAAAAACGAGGTGAGAGCATGACTAGCGCAGAAATAAAACAGGGATTAACCGAGGAATTCAGCGGAATTAAATATATTTTAACTTCAGGAATGCGTTCCCGGTTACTCCTTGCAATCTATGAAAGTCCAAAAAACCTCGAGGAACTACGAGCTGAACTGAAAAAACCATCAGCGACGATATTGCACGGCCTTAAAGAGCTGGAGAATATCAACCTGGTTCGCAAAGTACAAAAATCATATGAACTGACATCAAATGGTTTTTTACTGACAGTGAACATGATAAAACTGATTGACAACTGGTATTCAATTAGTAAAAGCAAAATCTTTTGGAACAATCATGACCTGTCCGGAATCCCCGATGAACTCCTTAAAGACATTTATCTTTTAAAGGACGCAGAATATATTCACTCCACAACAAGCGATCTGTCAAATGCTTTCAATACATACATTAACCTGCTTTCAACATCTGAAGAACTTAAAATAATAATGCCCATATATTCAGAAAATCATTTAAAACACTTAATTAAACTTTTAAATAGAAAAAGGTTAGTGAAGCTGGAACTGCTTGTCAGTGAAGAAATATATGATTCAATTAAAGAAAATGATCTGTTCAACAAGAAAATAATACAGAACAAAAAAGTTCAAATCAAATGTGTTAAAGAAGAATTGAAAATCTTTTTGACATATTGTGATGAATTTGTGTCCCTGAGTTTATTTTTCAAAGACGGACATTATGATGATTCCCAAATATTGATTGCAAAGGATGAAAATGCCCTGAAATGGGCAATAAGCATCGATAAAATATACAAACAAAAGGAGGAAAAATATGTCAAACTCCAAACAGGCAGTTCTAACTACAATGAACATTTGGAACATTGAAGATAAAGAACTTTTAAGTCTGTTAATAGCACGAGAAGGTGGTAAAACGACACGAAGAATTCTAGACAAATTACTAAACAAGCCCTACAATAAACATCAACTGGCGAAAAAATTGAAACTTGACTACAAAACAATAAGCCACCACATCGATATGATTGAAAAACACGAATATGCAACAAAGGTAATAATTGGTAAAATTACATATTATCAGCCAAGTAAAAAACTATTTAATAGCTTGGAGGAATATAAATTTATCAAGGAGTACCTTAAGAATAATAAATAAAATGTGAGTGGAAAATATGGGAAGTGAAACTACTAAAAAACATCAAAATGAGTCTTCAACCAGCATTAAATGTGGAATTATCACACTCAGTGACAGCAGAAAATCTGAAAAACTGGATTTATCTGGAAAATATATCTCCGATAAAATCAAATCAAGATATATTTTAAAATCCAGAAAGCTGATTCCCGATGAAGAAAAAAATCTGATTGATACAATCGAAGAAATGATTTTAGAGGGAATCGACGTTATTCTGACAACAGGCGGAACAGGTCTTGATACCCGAGACATTACTGTTGAAACCGTAGAATCACTTTTCGAAAAAAAAATAGACGGATTTGGTGAAATGTTCAGAGCAAAATCCTATGAAGAAATTGGATCTGGAGCATTACTTTCAAGAGCAACTGCCGGAATTTATAAAAAAACAATTATATTTTCCATGCCCGGCTCTCCAAATGCCGTTAAAACAGGGCTAAATTTAATAATTGATGAACTGCCTCATTTTGTTCACCATGTGAAAAAATGAGGAAATTTTCATCTTTTTTCTTTTTTTTTATTCAAAAAATTCGCCAACACTAATTAAAGGCTCCAGTTTTATACCCGCCTTTTCAAATTCTTCAACAGCACCTTCCTGCCTATCAACCACAACAAATGCCCTAACTACATTGCCTCCATTATCCTGAATGGCTTTAATTGCTTTTAAAAGTGATCCCCCAGTAGTGGAAACATCTTCAACAACAATTACATTATCATCATGATTGAGTTCCCCTTCAATAAGTTTTGAAGTACCGTAACCTTTCTTTTCCTTACGAATCATTAATAAAGACAACCCGGACTCCAGGGAAACTGCAGTAGCAATTGGAACCGCACCCAAAGCAGGACCAGCAACTTTATCAACATCCTCATCAATGATTTTTTCCGTGATTAATTTTGAGATTGTTGATAAAATCTCAGGCTCGGTAATGGCCTTTTTCATGTTAATATAATAACTGCTTTTCTTTCCAGATGATAAAGTGAAATCCCCTTCAAGAAAAACTTCATTTTCCTTTAACAGTTCAATTAAATATTCCTTTGACACCATCATAAATCATCTTCGCCTTTAAGTAAAATCTTATCTCCAATGACTTTCACAAGTTCCATCGGAACCATATTCTCACTAGATTTTATCTGTTCAGAAAAACCAGTCTTTTTAAGTACCAAATCAGTGATTTCGTAAGTATCCTTATCCAATACCACATCTGAAACTTTTCCAACAATCTGAATATCCGCATCGAGAACTTCCTTACCAAATAATTCATCTTTAATTCTCATAAATAAACACCTTTGCAATACTAGATAAGTAATTAATATTAATTAATTGTTTCTAAAAAACTATGTAAAGAGCCTTTCCGGTAATCCAATTTTTTATTAGTAATACTTATGAGGCATTATATAATACCATAATTTTTTTTACAAAACGATTAATTCCACAATACATAATTTTAATATAATAGAAAAATCGATTAATTATAAACTAGTTTTAACCCATTACCATTATAATTATTCATCATCCTTTAAAGCACACCAAAAGTACCCTAAATTAAAATTTAATATATTATAAACTTGTTAAAAACCAGTTTTTTGCTCTATACCTGCCAGATTAATATGTTATTATGGATATAATATAATTAAAAGTAAATATTATTGTTTTGCATATGATTTTACTATAGCCAAGGAATATGATTATGGTGTCAACTCAAAGCATATTTATTTTACAAGAAGTTGGAAAAAATATTAGTGATGAACATTTATCTAAATTTTTGGCTTTTCTGAATGGTATTTTAATGGAATTGAATCCAGAATACTTCAAGATAAATAAAATCAGTAAAAAAAGGCATATCCACTTGGCACTGTTGCCTCTGTACTGGGAAAGTAATATTTAACATATACCAAGTACCACCCTTTTTCCCATCTGATTGTTTTTAATAAAGTCTCTTCAAGAACTCCTTCAATGGTTTTATATTTTCTTTTATCATGTCTATTCAATGTAGTTAAATGATACAATTCTATTTCATTATTTGTTGTTGGTATATCTTTAGAATTGGTATGCATTAATAGAAATTCTTTATCTTTTTCAATATTTCTAACAAATGCCCTTAATTCTTCGGGTACACGTTCAATATTTTCTAACAAATCATTATATCTATTATCTGCAGTTGGCATTACTTTGGATTTAAGAACCATAGACACTCTTTCTTTAGTATAAACATAACTGTCCATATTTTTCATTAATTTGGCGCATTTCTACTCTTTTTTAACGATTAATACAGAGTAATTCATTTTTTTCATCAACTATTGCTTGTTCTTCTGCAGGTGGTCGTCCTGATTTTCCTTGTCTTAATTCAGTTATTTCATTAATTCTTATTATATTTTCTTCTATTTCATATTCTAACTTTTTGATTTTTCTATTAAAACTTACTAATTTGCCAAACATGCATTTTAAAAGGTTCTGCATTTTATGGAAACTACATAATTTGTTTTTGACTCCTAATTTTTTCATAATGGCAGGATACATTTTAGCTCCATCTGTAACTATTGTTTCAATTTCAAATTTATTAGCTAATGGTTTTAAGAACTTATATACCGATTCTGCATTAAATTCATCATGCGTTGCAATGCAAA
>CACYBU010000108.1 GCA_902772665.1 uncultured Methanobrevibacter sp.
ATATTTCGATTTTTAAATATTTATTTCATTTTTACAATAAAATTAGTTCGCACCATTCAATATTAAGAAATTTGAATATGAAAAATGAAAAAAAGAAAGGTAAATATGGTGAATATAACAATTGTTAATCTAGGACCCTATAAATTTTACCAATTCCCAAAATGCTTCTCTTGAAATGTTGCCTTCAATGAATCCTTCAATGAAATTCCAAATTTGATCATCTGCCATGGGTCCTTCCACTATATCATAATTATGTTCTATACCATTTCGACAACTTACAATTAAATTCAACCATTCTTCACACATTTCTTTAAACTTCAGGATGTTTAAACTAGAATTTGGTACATATTCATATAAATTTACAACTGATTCTCCTTTTTTGTCATAGCCCACCTTTTTGCTTGCTTTTCAAATGTGGTGCAGTAAAAACCATAACCAAAATCCTTATAAAAACCATTCTGTAGAATACGTGGAAAAGGCACTTCCACATTACTTCCATGATATAATATATTCTTATCCATATAACCACATAGGCTTTTTTTCATATTTTAATATTCTCATTAACTCAAAATTCAATACACTGAGTTTCTGATGGGAATTTATAAATTTATTTTTTTTTAATAATAAACTTCAGGTAATTTCATAATTATTAGTTTGTTTAATTAGTCTATACTATTTTTTGCATATAAATTTTTTCCAATGTCGGCAACATAAATTATATAATGTTATATTTAACATTATTATACAAGAGTTCTCCGGGGGTTTTTTAAGTATGGGAGGTTCAAACGTGTTTTCTTAATTTAATTGTTTTCAGTTGAAAGTTGATGGTATCTGGTCTTCAGTTGCTTTTATAGTATAATATTGGCAATATATAATTACTCATTTGAGGATTTTGCAGAGTTCTGTAAGGAAAACAATGATAAAGAATTTCCTGATGTGATTTTCAAGTTTGCCGATTTGCAGTTGGATAAATCCAAATCCAGCTTTCCGGTATGGATTTCAAATGTGCTGATTAATTTCATGATTTATTTTCATGTCAATTTCGATTATGGGAGTATTATGATGCATATGTCTCAGTTCTTCAGTTGACTGTTATTGCATCTGCTATAAAAATGGTGACTGATAAGATTTCCTTTGATGAGGTGCCGTTTCCCCCCCCCCCATATTCAGCAATCTGTCTTGAAAAGTTATTCAATAAATGTGGTGATTTTGAATTTAATTTGAAAAAGGATTGTATTTTGGTTTATAAATCATTTAATGAAGATTTTCCATTTCTCAGTGAGGATTTCTATCGTAAAGTGAGGATTCATTTCCAGAAAAGGGGTTACTGTGAATAAGAAATATTTTTTTTCAAACAACTTTTTTTGTTTCATCATAAACAGTTTCATAAGAAACAATTATATGTTTCTATTGATAAAATATTAATATGGGGGTGAGAAAATGGATAATGAAAGTTTTCAGGCATTAACTAGAAATTCTCCATTCATAGCATGGATTCATAATATTTCTCTAAATCAGCAGAAATACATTAAATCAAAATTCAGGGACTTGAATCTTGACCATGATGTCAGATATGTCATGTTCATATATGACAATCCTAATTGCTCACAGGAAGATCTGGTTAATATGTTCAGCCAAAGCAAGGGAAATGTCGCTAAAGTACTGAAAAAGTTAGAGGATCTGGATTATATTAAAAGGAAAACAAATCCTGAAAATCGTAGAAAATACATGTTGACAACAGCCGAAAAGGGAAATGAACTGGTTCCAAGATACAGGCAGGTTTCAAAAGAATGGGAAAAGAAAGTGGGAATAACAGATTCGGATGGTGAACTAAAAAAAAGAATAAAGGAAATTGCTATTAATGGTATGAAACTTATTGGGGAGGAATAATAATGGAAATAAAATTCGAAACGTATGTGGTGTTGATATCATTTATAACTTCGTTTTTTGCAGTGTTTTTATCAAATGGTATTATAATAGGCGTTCCAGCAATAGCTAATGATTTTGCAATGAATAATGTCATTCAGAATTGGGTGCCAACAATATTTTTCCTTGTTGTTGCGGTATTCACCGTTCCGGCAGGTCAGATTTCAGGAAAATTCGGTGTTAAAAAATCATTGCTGGCAGGGGTAATAGTATTTTTAATTGGATCTATTGGAGCGTGCCTGTCATTTTCAACGGAATCATTTCTGATTTTCAGAATCATGCAGGGTGTCGGTGTGGCATTTTTAAATGTTTCAGCAATGGCAATGGTAGTTCATGCGGTTTCTCCAAAAAGCAGAGGAAAGGCATTGGGATTTACAGTAACAGGAGTTTATCTTGCAACATCTCTATCTCCGGTAATCTGCGGATTTTTAGTTCATAATCTTGGCTGGAGATCAATGTTTTACTTTGTAATTCCGTTTTTAATTTTATGCATAATAATTATGGTTTTAAAAATACCTCAGGAATGGAAGACCTATCAGAATGACAGGATTGACAAGACCGGTTCCATTCTATACGGTATCGGAATTTTACTGTTTATCTACGGATTCACTACACTGATTACAATCAACGGTAAAATATTAACTGCTGCAGGAATTATTTTACTGATAATATTCGGAGCTTATGAGCTAAGGCAAAAATCTCCGGTATTCAACATGAACCTGTTTAAAAATAGAAAATTTACATCCTCAAATATCGCTGCATTGTGCAGTTATCTTGCAATAATGGTGGTAACAACCATACTGAATTACCACTTTCAGTATGTACGGGGATGGGATGCCCAAATGTCAGGTTCAATATTAATCATCACGCCAATAATCATGGCAATAATGGCTCCGAATTCAGGAAGACTGTCGGATAAGATTCATCCCCAGAAACTGGCTGCAATTGGAATTGGAATAGCTGCGGTTGCACTGGCCATATTGACGTTCCTAACAGGAAACACTCCGTTGTATATGGTAATTCTGGCAATGATTCTTCAGGGTATTGGTATGGGACTTTTCTCAAGCCCAAATATGAATGCGATTATGAGTTCAGTTCCCCCAAAATATGCTCCAACAGCATCCGCTTCGCAGGCTACTATGAGAACAATCGGTCAGACAATGAGTTTGGGTCTTTTAACATTGGTATTTGCGTGGGTAATGGGCAATTTAACCATGACTCCCCAATATGCAGATATGATTCTTCGGGCATCGCAGACAATCTGTTTAATTTGTACCGTTGCATGTGTCCTTGCGGTATTTGCTTCCCTTGTCGGGATACACTCAAAAGATGAATTCAACACTAAAAGAGAATAGGAATGTTTTTCCTATTCTTCAACAATTTTTTTTTTAAACCTTATCCTTTGAGGTGAAATAAATTCCAGTCTTTTTACTAGGCACTAATGTGAGATAAAATTAATGCAGGGTCTGTTCCAGTCAAGACATGTCCATTCAAAGGGACTGTAATCACTATTTTTTCAAGTTCCTTTAAAAGGCGTTTTCCATAATTTTCCTGTGATGTTTGACTTTGATGAAAAGATTCTCCAGGTGCATGTTCTCATTTCTGATATATGTTGAAAAACTCAAAAAGTACGGTGCAAAACCTATTACTTCCCCGTCTTGCATCTCAAATATAGATTTGGTCTGATTTTCATCAAAAACCCATTTTTCAATATCAGTGGAAGTAACTTCATATAATCTATTTTCATAATAAGCAAGTTTTTTAATTTATTTTATGATTAAAATCGACTCGTTTTTTTTTTGGGTAAAATCTGAATGTTAATTTTTCCATGTATGGGTATTAATCATTTAACATTATGCTGATTTTGATTAAGTTCCGGGAATTCATTGATTTGGGTAAAAAAATATGTCATCCGGATAAATTCTATATAACAGTAGGTACAAAATATTAAAAGTGATGCTTATGAAGGACGAAAAAACAGAAATTAGACAGGAACAGTTAATTGAAATGGTATCCGCTTTTTGCGATGATAAACTTGACGATGAATACAAACAGTTAAGTATTAAATTGGTTGAAAAGATGGGAAGAAAACAGGATGTGCCGTTTAAACGAGGAAACCTTGATATCTGGGCAGGTGCGGTGATTTATGCATTGGGTCAAATTAATTTTTTATTTGATGCAAGTTTTGAACCACATTCCACTGCGGATGAAATATGTGAGTATTTCGGCACTAAAAAATCAACGGTTTCCGATAAAGCTCGCATAATCAGGGACATGTTCAGTTTAACTCATTTTGATAATGAATTTTCAACTTCATACATAAAAGGTGAAGCGCAGGATTTTGAGGCTGTTGAAAAACCAGAAATGATTATGCCTCATTCGGAGATGGATGATTTCTTCAATGATGTTTATAATTTATTTGCAGATGGCAGGACTGATGAAGCAATGGCCAAGTTGGACAGAATTGATGAAGATGATCCTGAATATGCAAGAGCTTTGTTTTATAAATCAATCCTTGTAAGCAGCACTGGGGATTATAAGACTGCTACTGACTTGTTTTCTAAGTCATTGGCTATTGAACTGGGTGAGGATATTAGTGACATTCCCGACGATGAGATTGATTATGATGATCCTGGTGAATTATTTGCACGTGGAATTTTTTATTATAATGAAAGGGATTTCATCGAAGCTTTGGAATTCTTTGACCATTCATTGGATTTGGAACCGGACGATGATGAAGTACTCTATTATAAATCACTGGCTTTAGCCGGAATGGGGGAATTTAAAAAAGCAGTAAAAATAATTAACAAGGCAATTAAGATTAATCCTAATGATGACAGGTTCTGGAATGATAAAGGAAACTTCTTAACCAGAATGCATCATAGTGACAAGGCTTTAAAATGTTTCAACAAAGCCATTGAATTAAATCCAGAGGATCCTGTAATCTGGGCAAACAAAGGATTTTTCTTTATTGAAAATGAAAAATATGATGAGGCTTTAAAATGTTATGATAAGGCTTTAGAATTGGATTCTGATGATATTCACCCATTAATCGGTAAGGTTAATGTATACATAGCTAAGGAAGATTTTGATACGGCTCAAAAATACCTGGACGAAGCAGCAGCAATTGATGACGGTGATGTGGAGTATTTATCCTCAGCAGCCCAGCTTGAAATGAATATGCATAACTTTGAAAAAGCTATTGAATACTGGGATAAATGCACTGAAATAGAGGATGACAATCCTTTGTACTGGGTTTATAAGGGATTCATGTATGGAATGATGAATGATGAGGATAAATTTGATGAATGCATTGATAAAGCTATGGAAATTGACCCGATGATAATGTTTACTCTTGAAGAGGTAATGGATGATATGGACTGCAGGGGATGAATTCATGGCTAATTACGAAACAGTTGAAAGTGCAAGGGAATTTTTCTACAAGGACAAATTTGCAGTAAATGCAGGAATAACGTTGGACGATTTGTCCGAAGATAGGGCAGTATGCTCCTTGAACATAACTGATGAACACAGAAACGCCTATGGTGGTGTGATGGGTGGGGTAATTTTCACATTGGCTGATTTCGCATTTGCAGTGCTTTCAAATCAGATTCACCAGTTAACCGTGGCTCAGCAGGTAAGTATTAATTATTTGTCTGCTCCAAAGGGGGATAAACTGATTGCCGAGGCAACATGCCGTAAAAGTGGTCGCACATCTTCGATTGTCATTGTTGATGTATCTGATGATACGGGCAGGGATATTGCCCAGTTTGTCGGAACCGGTTTTAAATTATAATTGCTTTTGCAATTGGGATTTGATGTAAAGTCCTGATTGCACCTGCAAAATTATCTATGCATTTAGTTTACTCACGTAATTTAATCTATTTTTTTTTAAGCATATTGCTTTTCTTTTAAATACCTTACAATATTAAATAATGCAGTTATATTGTTCGGATTTAAGTTTAACAATTCGTTTGTTGTTTCCAGTGACTTGTAGCTTTTATTTAAATAGTTTAGGGATTGTATTTTGTACTGTAGGATTTCTTCATTTTTCGGGTATGCATCACAAATTTCTAAGATATTTTCATGGTATTTTTTTGATTTTTCGTACTGTTTTGTGATTTCATAAATTTCTGCTATTTCGCTCATACGTCTAATATTTTCAATATCAATATTACTTTTAACTTGCATATTTTCACCAATTCTTTTTGTAATTAATTATTATTAATTTTATCATTTTTAAATCTATCTATTATGATGTTAATGCAATATTATTCTAATAATGTTAATTTCAAGCTCATAGCAATATTGTTTTCATTTCGTTAAAAATTATTTTTCAAAAAAAGTAAAATTGTTATTAAAAATTAAAGTAAAGCACAGGTGTGCTTCACATGAAAAATTCTATTTCATTTCGCTCTAAATTATTTGAAAGGGCATTTTCCATTTCTTTTGCATAGTTCATGCCTCCAAATGATCTTGCATTTTCAGAGCATATATTGATGCAGGTTGAACAGCGGGTACAGTCATCTAGGTTTGTTTTTTTAGGCATATCTTCGGGAATTGCTTCTTCGGGACAGGTATATGCGCAGTCCATGCATTCAATGCAAAGGTTTTCATCACATATTACTCTGAATTCGGGGGTTTTGTACGGGGCATACGGTTTGTATCCGCTTACGAAAATCTCATTTCGGGTATTGCTGTTTAATTTTTCAATAACTTTCTGGCTGAATTCATTAATTCTTTTCATATCTTCCATATCGGGACGATTTTTGGCTATCTGTGAAAAATACGGGTGTTGACTTACTGTTGTTGCAATGCCCACTATCTCAAAGTCATTTTCTTTTAAAAGTTCCACTAACTCCAGTAGTGCATCTCCATAGTCGAGGTTTCCATAATTGAGAATAACAATGGCCTTTGTATTCTCTGATTTTAGATTGGATAGTCTTTTGCGTGCAATTTTTGGAATTCTTCCATCAAAAACAGGTACTCCTATGATTACAAGTTCATCTGTGAATGTTTTTGTTTCATCAAAACTTAACAGGTTGTAGTTTTCACGGTTCATATTGAAGTTTTTTGCAACTTCGTTTACAATTTTTTCAGTTTTTCCAGATGGGCTAAAATATATTGTTGATAGTTTTTCATAGTTTAACATATTATCACCTTGTATTAGCATTATTTTTGGAGTATTTAAAGCTTTGGTGAGTATCTGGTAACTTCATTAAAGTTATTTTTTTAAAATACTTCTTTAAATCTATTTTCTAAAAACCATTTAATTTATAAACAATAAAAGTAATAATTATTAAGTGACTGATTAACAAGTCGTGAAAAATACTAAACTTCAAAGTTGCACTGCCGTAGCTTTGAAGTTTATTTTATTAAACTATTTTTTTTTGTC
Organism: uncultured Methanobrevibacter sp.; assembly: GCA_902772665.1. Classification (GTDB taxonomy): domain Archaea; phylum Methanobacteriota; class Methanobacteria; order Methanobacteriales; family Methanobacteriaceae; genus Methanocatella. The sequence continues at coordinate 7,322 of CACYBU010000108.1, forward strand.
AGTTTTCACAGTTGAATTTTTATTTTGCATGTCCAGATGTTTATAGGGTTATTGCAATCATCATTGCATGGTGGTAATGTTGCTTTCAGATTTTAACATTCTCAACATAATTTTCATTTAAGAATTTCTTAAAACATGATATATTAAATCATATGTTTTTAAATTTATTTTCATTTAATCAATAATACTTTTTAATATATGTTATTGAAGTAATTTTCATGAGAATTATTTGCAGAAGCATATAATGTATAATTATATCATTTTCTAAAAATAATATTATGGAACTTATAGATGTGATGCTTAAAAGGAGAAGTACAAGGAAATTCAACGGTCAACCCGTTACAATGGGTGAATTGGACAGAATTCTGCATGCAGGACTTCTTGCACCAACCAGCAGGAATAGAAAACCATGTAATTTCATTGTGGTTGAGAAAAAGGAAACTCTGAAGGAATTATCTGAGTCAAAAGATCATGGTGCGAAGTTAATCGAAGGAGCCGATAAGGCGATAGTTGTAGTTGGTGATGCCATGATTGCTGATACATGGATTGAGGATTCTTCAATTGCATTGACCTATATGCATTTGATGGCCAGTGAACTGGGTCTTGGAAGCTGCTGGGTTCAAATTCATTTGAGGTCTAAAGATGGATGTGATTCTGAAGGTATTGTTCGCGATATATTAAAAATTGATAGTCATTACCGTATTGTTGGTATTCTGGCTTTGGGACATTCTGATGACATTCCAAAGGCTCATACTTTAGATGACATGGATAAAAGTAAGATACATTTTTTAGTTTAGCTACTTAACACCCTTGTAAAGTTACAATATCTTTATAATAGTTGGTGATAAATGAGTATATAAGAATCAAAAAGAGAGGTTATTGAAATGCATGTTAAAGATTTACTTGACTTTTTTGATATTAGGGTTAAACTGCCACAGCATTGGTATTCAACAGATGTCAGCAATGACTTTGAAGATGCTCAACTTCTTCAAAACGATGAGATAATTAAAATTGAGACTGTTGGTGAGGAAAATACAAAGTTAATCCTCATTGATGTTAATGATGGTATGAGTGTTGTTACAAAATTTCCCGACGGCAAGGTTGTTGGTGTTAAGTACATGAATAATAAGGATGACTTTGAATATATTGGAAAACCATCGGAGATATACTATTGAAAATTTCAAAATATTTAAATATGTTTTTTTATATAAAATCAATTATTCAATAGGAGGAATCAAGTATGGTTGATAAGAAAGCACCTGCAGATGGTTGGCCTGTAATCAGTGGCGACTATATTGTAGGAGATCCCGAAAGTCCGGTTGCGGTAACTACTCTGGCTTCCCACATCGAAGCAGAATTGTCAGGAGCGGCTATTGCCGGACCGTGTAAGACAGAGAACCTTGGCATTGAAAAAGTCGTGGCAAACATAATATCTAATCCGAACATTAGATTCTTGATTTTGGCCGGTGCTGAAGTGCAGGGTCATATTACTGGTCAGAGTTTCAAAGCATTGCATGAAAACGGAGCTGACCCTGATAAAAAGAAAATCATCGGTGCTACCGGAGCAATCCCATTCGTTGAAAACGTCCCTCTTGAAGGGGTTGAAAGATTCCAGAATCAACTAGAAATTGTTGATTTAATCGATACTGAAGATATTGGAGCAATTCAATCAAAAATCAATGAATGTGTAGAAAAGGATCCGGGTGCTGTGGAAGGTGAAACGATTGTCATGGAAGTCGATGAGGAACAACGAAAAATGGTCATTGTCGACAAAAAAAATCAAAAGAAAAAATCTGAGGCATAACTGTCTCAGTATTAATATTTTTTTTTAAAAAATTAGAAAATAAGGGTTGAAATGTTTTCAATCCCTTTAAAATAAATCTGTTTCTTCTAAACGCTCTTCAAAGTAATGGGATGCATCATCTGCTTTTTCTTTAATAATGACTGCGATAATAATGGTTACAATACCTATTCCTATTAAAATAGAGAATGAGAATAAATAATTTGGCCAGACCAATCCTAATTGTGATTCTCTAATTAAATTAATTGCATAGGTCATTGGTAGATACGGATACAGGACCTGGAAAAATTCATGCATTATTTCTATTGGATAAATTCCTCCGGTTCCCGAAATCTGAATCACTAAAAGAATCACAGCCAGTCCTTTTCCCACATGGCCGAGTGCCGATGTTAAAGAGTATATGAATACCATAAATATTACCGACACAAGCATGGCCGAGAATATAAACATCACAGGGTCATGAATTTCAATTCCCAACCAAAATGCTCCGATGAGTGTAACCGATACCTGAAGTATGCTCATTATTATAAATATCAGTAATTTACCAAAGTACATTTCCAGTGGAGAATATTTTGTACCTGTACTTGTTCCAGGTTTAAGCATTACACAGGTAATTACTGCTCCAACCCACATTGATAAAACAAGGTAGAATGGAGATATATTGGATCCGTAATGTTCAACCGGATAAATCTCTTCACGATTGAATTTAACTGGAGAGTAAATATAATCTCCAATTTGAGATTCGTTAATTCCGGTTACTGAGGATAGTGAATCTGATGCGGTGTATAGTGCGGAAGCAGCTGAAAATAGGGCTTGTGAAGCTGAATTTGACAGCAGTTCTGAACCTGCTGCAAGACTCAATGCACCTTTTATCAGTTCACTGGAACCGTCTGCCAAACCGCCTGCACCGTTGGCAACGTCACTGGCTCCATTTGCAACATCTCCTGCTCCATTAGCCAATTCTGATGAGCTGCCTGCAAGCAAAACGGAACCTTCGGCCAGTTGACTTGATCCGGCTGCTAGTTGTGAACTTGAATTTGCAAGTTGAACGGAACTTTGTGCAACTTCTCTGGCGGGACTTGGTAGTTTTGAAGTATCTATTTTCTCTATTTCTTCAGCGCCTTGCTGCACCTGTTCGGAACCTGATTTGATCTGTTCTGCTGATGAGGATATTTGGCCTGCTCCATCATCAATTGCTTCGGTTCCTGATTTTACTTTATCTGCCCCGTCATTTACCTTTGAAGCACCTGATTTTACTTTGTCTGCTCCACTATTCAAATCATCTGCTCCGGATGAAAGTTCATCTGCTCCTGAGGATATCTGCGATGCTCCATCTGATAACTGTGATGATCCACTTGAAAGTTGGGTTGCACCGGAAGACAAACCTTCCTGAAGTTCTCCCAATTTTCCATATGCAGCTATATTGATAAATGCAACGATTTTAGCATTCATCGCTCTGTAAATTCTATTTGATGCGGAGTCGGCTAGTTTACTTGCAACCGGGTTGGCTTTAACATTCACGACATAATCTATTTCTGCGGTTTTGGGATTTTCACTGGTAATTGAAAGGATATTTTCAGTTAGATCAGTAGGGATTACCATTCCGGCATAATACTTTCCGTCATGAACTCCTTTTCGCAGTTCATCTTCACTGACGAAAACCCAGTCAAAATCACTGTTGTTTTTCAGTTCCTTAACAAGTTCATTACCCACATTCAGTTTTGTTCCTTCAAAAGTAGCACCTTTATCAAGATTTGATATAGCAAACTGAACTTCATCTGTGTTTTCATAAGGGTCCCAACATGCCTTAATATTTATTAGAGCGTAAAGCGAAGGTAAGATTATAAGAGCAATCAGCACAATCACTATAATTGGATTGGAGAATGCAGACTTAAAATCTTTTTTCATTATTTCAAAAATATTGTTAATGTCTCTTCCACTCATTTTATATCACTTTTATTTAATTTGGCATATTGCCTAGGAAGTTTTTAAAATAATTATAAAAATCTTTTTAGGTGTGTTACCATAAACTTTTAAAAAATTCATTGAATCAAAATGGATAGTTATTTTTATTGTAATTATAATTTAAACTTCCATAATCTTATTAAGCTAATCTTTTTTATATATACTTTGTGTATTTGTGCATCTGTGTTTTTTTGCTTTTTTGCATTTTTTCAAAAAATACAAAAACTTTATATATGATTCGAAATAGATAGTATTCACTGTCTAATAAACTGTAATTTTTTAGAAAATATAAATTTAATAGTTAAGTTTATATACTATTATGATTAATGTATTATTGCAAAGGTTTATAACTTTTGGAAAAATGCATTGACTAAAAAATCCACACCATTGTATTTTCAGGTGACAATAAAAAAACTAAAGAGGTAATAATATGAACGCAGATATTAATTGGAGTGAAAAAGTTAAAAATTTAGATGAAACAATCAGAAGAGAAATTGGTATTGAAGAAGAAATTGAAGCTAAACACATTTTGATTAAAGTTCAAACCAAATCAGCCGAACCGATAGAACCGGCATTCATAGTTGGAGAAGACGAAACTTTTCTAGATTTATTCGTATTGTCTCCACAGGGTCCTGGAATCACATCCACCGCAGTTCTCAAAGATAATATTCAAAGCATAGGGGTAATTGGCGGTGTTTCAACAGAAAAAGTTGAAATATCAGAGTCAAACGATGAAACACATTTACTCGACGATGTTTCCACTCTTTACCAATAGCATTGTTTTGGTTCACCACCAAAACTAATGCTCATTCAACCACCATTAAAACTAATTAACTTCTAGTAGGGGATAAAATGCAAAAAATAATGCTTAACGATATAGCAGAAATATTCTCCGGATTGTCATATAGACGTTATTTAGATGAAAATGGTGATAACTTCAAAATTATAGTTCAGAGATCCATAAAAAGGGATGGGGAACTGTCAGATTTTGAAGAGTTGTCTCTAAAATCAAATATTAAAAACAGATATTTCACTCAAAACAAAGACGTATTGATGAAAATGACATATCCTTATGATGTGGTTTGTCTAAACCAAGAAGGTCTCGTCGTAAGTGATAGAATCGCAATAATAAGATTCAGTGAAAGTTTTGACCCGGAATTCATGGCACATTTATTGACAAACACTCATATTAAAAAGCAGCTTCATGAACTTGGTGGCAGCGGTAAAATTCCTCACACGTCACTCAAGGAAATAAAGCAGCTTAAACTTCAGGTCCCCGATATTAAAACTCAAAAAAAATACGGGGAACTTCTAAACACTCTGAATGAAAAAATCTTTCAGGATTTGCGTCAGGTCGAATATGACAGGCGTCTTAAAGATGCAATCCTAAATGATTTATGGGATGATGGTGCATGAAAAGAAAATCAACAAATCACACCATTTTAAAACAGTTAATGTCAAAATCAAGAATGTTCAATCCTCCCTCTCAAATTGACCTTATCATCATCTACACCTTCCTCTACAAATACTGTTCCGATATAATTAAAAATTATCTGCTGGGCGAACTGAAAAACAAGGAGCTCACAATTGATGAAGCATATAAAAACATGCCTTATCAGGAACAGTTAACCTTTGATTCACTGAAATTAAACGGATTCTACATTAAAAAAACCAAAGCATTCATTGAAGAGGTTGTTAACAATAACAACCGGAAACCCGGATTTTTAAAGGAATTTTTAAAAGTATTTCCACAAAACATAATATTTGAGGCTGAATATCATAATAAGCAGTATTTCGATTATTTGTTCACAGCCATAGACACCAAAATCGATACATTCGAATTCAGCGAAGAGGTAGCGGATAATATTGGTGAAATCATTTATCTTATTTCACAACTCGACATATTTGAATCAGATTTCACCTTCACCGAAGTATTTGAAGTCATTTCAACTTCAGGTCTGATGCACATTGATTCAAACCCTGATTACATTACACAAATATTATCTGCTCTTGTTTTAAGTGATAAAAAAATCATAGGCAGTGCATATGACCCATTTATTAAAGACGGGGCATCCATAATGAATCTGCATCATGCTGTGGGATATGATCTGAATTATATTTATGGAAAAGATGAGGATAATGTTAATTTCCTCTATATGATAGTTAAACTGTTCATTAATAATTTTTCACTAAACCATGTATTTTTAAAGCAGGAAAACGGATTGGATTCAATAGATATCAATGGAGCATCTTTTGATGTGGTCATGTCAAGAATCCCTATTACCATTAAAAATTATTATTCCTCAAATTTCAACCAGACCCGTGAAATTGCAAAAAGAAACAAACGAAGTGAACTTGAACATATTCTTCTGGAAAAATTCGGCATGGATGGGGATTCATTTAAAGAGGATGGTGAATTAAACAGGGCTTTGGAAAACCTTGTTGATAAAATTGACATTGAAAATGAGTCAAATACTGATTTCACAGGTCAGTACGAATCTCTAAAAGACAGTGAATTTCTGTTTTTAATTAATCTGGTTGATTCTCTAAAAGATGACGGGATAATGGTTATAAGCATTTCTGAAAATTTCCTGTTTAAAGAGTCACTTGAAACATTAAGAAAATATCTGACCCTTGAAAAAAATTATATTGACACAATTATCAGGATCCCCACTGAAATAATCAAATCAAGGCCGGAAGTTGTCATTGTATTTAGGAAAAATAAAATCCGTGAAGATATCTTATTCATGGACATGTCATCTGATTATGAAACTCGAAGAAATGGATTGGCTTTCCCAGGGTTATTTAGAAAAAATCTTATTCTGGATAACAAGACAATAAATAAAATGACAAGCACCTTTTTAAACAAGTTGACATTGCCTAGATTCTCTAATTTAATAGGTATTGATGAAATAAAGGAGAATAAGTTCAACCTGTCAGTTTCCCGTTATGTCGACACATTTGAAGGTGAATTCATATCCCTTGATGAACTGGTTATAGAAAAACAGGACATTGATTCGAATATCAAAAAACTGAATTTTAAAATCGAGGAGATGATGGAAGAGTTGAGTATTCGTTTTTAGCTAAAAATAAGGGATTTGTAGTAGATTATAATCTACTAACTTTAATTAATGACTCAACAGGTATGCCTTCAATTTCGGAAAGTCCTGCTTTGTCAATCAACACTGTAACACAGGTTGGCTCTCCGCCAAGGTCTTTCACAGTATGAATTACTTCTTTTGCTGTTTTTCCACTTGTAATTACATCATCAACAATGACGACTTTCTTGCCTTCGACGGTTCCGAAGTTGGTGCTGATTGTTCCTTCGGAATCACTTTCGTCTGTGTCTTTTCTGTGTTTGTGAGGATGGAAAATAGCTAGTGAAGTATCTATGCCGGTCATGTCCTCAATACAATCTGCCATTACGGTTGCAAATGGGATTCCACTGACTGCAATACCAACAATGGTATCGGCATCGCCGTGTGATAATGCAATATCGCTTAAAGCACATGAAACATAACTTAAACGGGTTGAATTTCCACCAATGCTTTTCCAGTTAATGGCAAAATCAACTGGTGCTTCGGCTTTTACTTCTGTTGCTTTTTGAAGTGTCAACCATCTGGCGGTGTCCATACTTACGTTAAGTTCATCGGCTATTTCACCGGTTGTAAATCCATGTTGTCTTAGTTCTTGAGCTTTTTGAATTAATTTTTGTTTCACATTATCACCTTTAAAGTTGTTCAAAAGTAATCGGTTTATGTTCTTTGGATGATCTGTTTGCAGCAATAACCATTTTAAGGGCTTTAAGTCCATCTTCTCCAGTTATTTCCGGTTCTTCACCATTCATAACTGCATTTAAAAATGATCTTAATTCACTTTTCAATGGTTCTTCATGTTTGATTTGAATATCTTGAGCAAATTTACCGTATACCTCAATGCTCTGTTTGATATAATCCACAGAGATTATTCCTGCGGTACCGGTAAGTTCTAGTTCTCTGCGTTTGTATGGGGTTAGCCAGTTTACTTCAATTATTCCTGTTGATTCGTTGTTGAAGTTAACCATGATTTCAGCGTGGTCTTCAAATTCACTGTCGTCAAAACTGCAGTTCATTGATCCGTAAACCTGCACGATATCTTCTTCAAACAGATAATTCATTATATCCAAATCGTGAATCGCTAAATCGATGGAAACACCCACGTCTTTGATTCTTGGGGGGAGGGGTCCTACTCTTTTAGCAAATGCGGATACTACATCTCCAATAACTCCATCATCAATAAGTTCTTTAGCTTTTTGAACAGCAGGATTAAATCTTTCAACATGTCCGGTTG
>CACYBU010000109.1 GCA_902772665.1 uncultured Methanobrevibacter sp.
GTACCTGCTATTTCAATTCCAGCATCTTTAAATAATTGTTCTCTTTCAGGAATTCCAATGTATAAAGGATATCCTTTTTCTTCAACAGCAGTTCTTGCTTCGTAGTTTGGTCTAGTTTTACTTACACCAATTACTTTCATATCATCCTGAGCGGCAACAGCATCAGCCACTCTTTTACCGATGGTTCCATAACCATTTATTGCAACAGTTTTCATTTTAATCCCTTTTTTTTATAATAATTAATATATTATTATGCTTAATGGTTTGTTGGTCAAGTTATTTAAAATTTGATATTACTGTTTAATGAAGTAATTTTTTTCAGATTGGGTCCTGGCAGGTCACTTTTCTTTAACGGTTCACAAATCAATATATGTTCAAAAGAATCTTTATGTCATGATGATTTCATGTAAGGAGAATTTTCACTTGTGGAGAATTTTGATTTATACATAAATATTTAGGTAATCTCAAATAAACATATGGAATATGTACTATAAAGTTGAAGGCAGAGGTGAAACAGTTGTTTTCATCCACGGACTTTCTGATGATTTGAATTACTGGGAGTTTTTGGCAGCTAATTTAAAAGATACTTATCAAATTCTCAGATTTGATTTGCCTGGTCACGGACAGTCGGAGTTAACCGATGATGTAACTAGGGCATATTATATTGAAGATTTAAAAAAACAGCTAGATGAACTTAATATTAAAAAAGCAAATTTCATCGGATTTTCTCTGGGCGGAGCTGTTGCAATTGATTTCACGGTAAGCTATCCGGATTATGTCATATCTCTTGTTGTGATGAGTGGGTTTTCAAAATGCGATGATTATCTGAAAGATATTTTAAATCAGTTTAAAACAGCATTGAATGTGAGTTTCGATGAATTTTACAATCTGGTTTTGCCGATGGTATTGTGTCCGGAGGTTATAAAATCAAATAAAGAGGAATTAGATTTGCTAAGACAAACTGCATCGCAGACTGCCGACACCGAAGCTTATATAAAGGCTGCTGATGTGTGTCTGAGTTTTGATATTGAGGAGGAACTGTCTGATATTAATGTTCCGACTTTAATTCTGGCTGGAAAATATGATGAAATTTCCAGATTAAGTATGGAAAGAGAACTTCAAGGTAAAATCAAAAACTCTCGTTTGATTGTTTTTGATAATGTTAAGCATAACCTTTTAGTCGGTGAGAATAATCATAAAATATTGGATATTTTAAGGGAATTTTTAAAAAAGAAAGTGGTAAGTAATGCTATTCTACTCTGAATCCTGCTTCTTCAACAGCTTCACTGATGTCAGCATCACTTACGTCACAGGACATTGTGATAGTGGTTATGCCGGAGTCCAAATCGGCTTTTACATCTTCAATTCCGTCAACATCTTTTAAACATAGTTCGACGGCATTTACACATGACGGGCAGTGCATGCCCACCACCTTAATTTCTTTTTCAACCATAGTTAGTCACCGTTTTAATATTTATCTGCCTGGAGTATTTAAAGTTTTAGGTATGCCTAATTTCTCGGTTTTTTCTAGATTCCTTTTGGAACTTTTGTAGTTGGTAAGCATCACTGAATAAAGAATCACTGCCACTGATGATATATTGTGGATTAAAGCTCCTTCAATCGGATTCAAATATCCTAAAATAGCCAGTCCCATTGCCACACTATTAAGGGATACTGCAAAGCCAATGCTAATGTTAATGGTTCGTATTGTTTTTCTTGCAAGTGCAATCAGATGGGGTATGTCACTGATATTGTCGTTAATCAGTGCAATATCTGCTGCTTTAATGCTTATATCACTTCCGATGCTACCCATTGCGATTCCCACATCCGCTTTTCTAAGGGAAGGGGCGTCATTTATTCCATCTCCAATCATTGCAACTTTATTTCCTTTTCTTTGTTCGTCTCTGATATAGTTGGTTTTATCTTCAGGAAGACATTCCGCTTTAACGTTTCTAACTTTCACTTCACTTGCAATATGATTTGCTGTTTTTTGGTTATCTCCGCTGAGCAGTGTTGTTCTAATCCTTAAGTGTTTGAGGTTTCTGATGGTCTCTTTTGCAGTTTCACGTAATGTGTCGGCGAGGTGCACTTTTCCAATAACCTCTCCGTCTTTTGCCACATAAATTATAATTTCATTATTCGAATTGTTTTCACTGTATTTAAGGACAATATTCTGTGATCTTAAAAATTTACCATTCCCTGCTATTATTCTTGAACCGTTTACTGTTCCGCTTATTCCATTTCCTATGTGCATTTCAAATTCACTGACCTCGGCCAGTTCGTTTTTATTGTAATACTTTAAAATTGCCTTTGCCAGAGGATGTTCAGATTTGGATTCAAGTGATGCTAGTAGGTATATCATTTCTTTTTCGTCCTCACAAACCACTTTTACCACTTCGGGGGTTCCGTGTGTTAATGTACCTGTTTTGTCAAATGCCAAAACATCGATTCGGGCAAGCTCTTCAATTGACTGTCCGTCTTTTACAAGAATTCCATATTTTGTTAGATTGCTGATTGCAGCCATTATTGCGGTTGGTGTTGCAAGTACCAGTGCACACGGACAGAATACTACCAGAATACTGACTGATCTTGCAATTTCAAATGTGTAGAGGTATGTTAATATTGCTGAGGTAAATGCTATTGCCACAATTAATGTTGCCCACTTGTCTGCTTGGCGAACAACATTTGCGTTTTCAGGTGCAGATGATTCAACTAATCTTATCAATCTTTGAAGTGCACTGTCCCTGCTTATTTTTGTTGCCTGCATTGTAAATGAACCGTAAAGATTGATGGTTCCGCTGTATACTTCATCATCTCTTGTTTTATCGACGGGAAGTGGTTCTCCTGTTAGGGTAGACTGGTCGATTGATGTTTCACCGGCGATTATCACTCCGTCTGTTGGAATGCTTTCGCCGGGAAGTACTTTTAGAGTGTCTCCGGTTATTACTTCGTTTAAGGGTATTTTTTCTTCGCATCCATTTTTAATTCGTGTTGCAAATTGAGGTGTCATATTCACAAGGTCTTTTATTCTGTTTTGTGCTTTGGATACTGTATATTCTTCTAAAAATCCTCCTATTGCCATTATTGTTGCGATTTCTCCTGCTGCAAATATCTCACCAATTATAATTGATGCTACTATTGCGATTGACACGAGAAGATCTGCTTTTATATCAAATTCTGTTATAAGTCCGTTTATACATTCTTTAAATATTGGTATTCCACATAGGATTACTGCAATCCATGAAATGTAGTCGAGGGACAATGCGAAACTTAATATCAAACTCATTGCAGATATTGCTATTGGTATTATGTTCTTTTTTTCATTTTTTGTGAGGTTCATTTTAAACAGCTCCATTAATATAGGTATACCCCATAGGGTATAATATTGTTTTAAAAAAATTAAAGTCTTGAGTAATATTCAAGAATTGATGAAATATCGCTTATTGCTTCATCTGAATCTTCATCTTCTATTGCCTGTTTTACACAATTCTCCAGGTGTCCTTCAACGATAATGTATCCAACTTTATGCAATGCTGATTTTGCAGCATTTACTTGCATTAATATCTGTTCACAGGCAACATCTTCATCAATCATACGGTCAATAGCAGTGATCTGTCCGATAATCTTTTTAAGTCTTCTGTGTAAATTGTCACTATCCATGCATTGTTTCATAATAACACAACCTATACCTACTAGGGTATATGATTTTTTTATTATATAAAAGTTATCATATTTTCAAAAAATTTAATAATTTATATAAATTAAGTATATAAAATCGATTCGGTGATATGATGAATATTACAAAAGTTTACAATGATAAAGAATTAACAATCACTGTTAAAGGTAAAATCAACACAGTTGTTGTGCCGGATTTTGAAAATGAAGTAATGGATGAATTAGGCAAGTTCAACTCATTAATTATTGATTTTACAGAATTGGAATACATTTCAAGTGCGGGATTGAGGGGTTTACTTCTCACAGAAAAAAAATTAAAACCGCAGGACATTCCTTTTGTAATTAAAGTAAATGATGTAATAAGAGAAATTCTTGTCATGTCAGGATTTGATAAATTCTTAAACATTAAATAGAATAATTTAAACTAAAGATTCAATCCTAAGATTCTGTTGATATTGTTAAAGCCCAAATTATAATTGACTTTAATATTCTCGGCAAAAAACTCTTTTTTATAGGTCTGAAAATAGTGTAAAAAATAAAAAAGGAGGAAAAATTTCAAGACTATGCTTGATTTTCCATTTCTTCAAATTTGGCTGGGAAATATGTGTCTACTACATATTCAAGCCCGTATTTAGAGAAAGATTGCTGTTCTGCTTTCTTACCAATTTTAAGCATCTTTTTAATTTCTGTTTGCCAGAAATCACTTTTATACCTAGGGTCTTTGGATAGCTCTTTGAGTCTCATGACATCAACATCTTTAAGTTTATCAGTAGGCAAATCGTAATTAATAATGTCTGATGCTGTTACTCCAATGAATTTGGCATCAGGAGTTGCAAGGTCACTATTAACGTGAGCTAACTTTGCACTTCCGGAAATAATTACCTGTGCAATGTGGAATCCCCAAGGGTCTCCGTCGTTACAGATATATACAGGAAGGCCTAATTCTTCATTAACCCTTTTAATGAATCTTCTTGTAGCACGAGCTGCTTGACCTTTAAGACCTACAATCAAACA
>CACYBU010000110.1 GCA_902772665.1 uncultured Methanobrevibacter sp.
CCATTCAACACTGCAGGTCTTGTAATTGACCCAAGTTTACACGACGGATTCAAATTTGAAGTATTCGATGTAATCGAACACAAAAAAGTTATCTTAGATTGTCCTGAAGAAATGTATGATTTACTCGCATTAATCGGTTCAACCGGAAGATATGTTATTAAAAGAGTATGGAAGAAAAACGGTGAAATTGCAGCCTCAATAAGTACCGAAAGATTAAACTTAATGGCCGGAGAATACGTCGGTAAAGACGACCCTGTATGTATTGTAAGAGCACAATCAGGTTTCCCTGCTAACGGTGAATGTGTAGATCCATTTGCATTCCCACACATGGTAAGTGGATGGATGAGAGGATCCCACAACGGCCCAATGATGCCTGTATCTGAAGCAGAAGCAAACCCAATCAGATTCGACGGACCACCTAGAGTTGTAGGATTAGGTTTCCAAGTAGCTAACGGTGAATTAATCGGACCGGTTGATTTATTTGATGACCCTGCTTTCGATCCAACCCGTGAACAGGCTGCTAAAATCGCTACTTACATCAGAAGACATGGTCCATTTGAACCTCACAGATTGCCTGCTGAAGAGATGGAATACACATCACTACCGGGTGTAATGGAAAAATTAGAATCCAGATTTGAAGATATGGATTAAATTTAAAGAGATTTTTTTTATTCTCTTAATTTTTTTTACTTTTTTTATGTGCGGTTATTATTGTAAAACTGCTTGAATTAATAGTAATTATGCAGTCGTCAACTTCAACATAATAGTTTTTACCATTTCTGGTTACTGATGAGGTCTTTTTTTCAAGTTTTGAAATACAGTAACCGACAGGTTCGTCATTAATTCCCAAATTTTTCTGTATTCTTTCAACGCCCATTTCGGTAGTATGTATCTTGTCACGATTTTTTAAAAGTATTTTCCTGTGCATTTCAATCATCTTTTTTAGCATTTTGGCTATGCCAATACCTAGTTATATATATGTTACACAACTATTTAGTATTATGTCATTTTTAAAATTCATACTTAAAAATCCGTTCAGGAGAAGAACCAGTGCAATTCTTGCAATAGTTGGTATTGCAATTGGTATTATTGTAATAGTCGCTCTTGGCGGAATTACTGACGGTTTAATTAATACGTTTGAAGATACAATCCATGCGGGAGGAGCTGATTTCTCAATTTCAGGTAAAGAAACTGGAGATTCAGCTTACGGAACAAATACAATCGATGCCTCCTGGACGGATAAGATTGCAAACGTGGAAGGTGTAGATGAAGCTTATCCAATTTATGTTGTCCTGACATCGGTTGGAGATGATTATATGAATACTTTAATAGGTATTGACCCTGATGGAACAGCACTGGCAGATATCTCCATGAAGGATGGCAAAATATTCGAAGACGGTGAAAATGAAGCTATTCTCGGTGAAATTTATGCTGAGGATAATGATTATAAGGTGGGGGATTCCATCAAAATCAACGGTGAGGACTTTGAAATCGTCGGAATCTATAAAACCGGAGATCAGAATATGGCAGGAGGAGTATTCACATCAATTTCCAAGGTTGGAGAGTTGATGGACGATGAAGACTCCATTTCAAATATCTATGTTAAGGTAAATAAAGGTGTCAATCCTCAGGAAGTGGCCGATAGAATCGATAAGAAATATAGTGATGATATTGCAACAGTTACTTCGGTAATGGAAATGCAGCAGATGGGTGATATGCTGAACATGCTTCAGGCATCCACATGGGCAATTTCACTTTTGGCCATTGTAGTTGGAGGTCTGGGCATTATCAATACCATGCTGATGAGTGTTTTTGAAAGAACCCGTGAAATCGGAGTTTTAAAGGCTGTGGGATGGTCCAACAAAAGAATTCTTGGAATGATTGTTGGTGAATCTCTTGTAATTACAATAGTCTCTGCAATTATCGGGTCAGTAATAGGATTTTTGGCATGCACCTTTTTAGGCCCACAAATAGGCATTGAACCGTTGTTCACTCCAAAAATATTCATACAGGCATTTTCAATTGCAATAGTTGTTGGAATAATTGGAGGGATATATCCTGCCATTAAAGCAGTTAAACTGCCTCCGACAGAAGCATTGAGGTATGAGTGAGGGGATATTATGAATGCTGTAGAGATAAAGGATTTGTATAAAAGTTATGAGGATGGAAAGATTAAGGCATTGAACGGTATTAATCTCACAATTGCCGAGGGGGAATTCGTATCCATTATTGGTCCATCCGGTTCTGGAAAATCCACATTGCTTAATATGCTGGGGGCATTGGATGTTGCGGATTCCGGTTCAATAACTGTTGCAGGCCAGGATTTGAATTCTGGCAAAAAACTAAATGAATTCAGAGCACAAAAGATTGGATTCATATTCCAGCTCCACAATCTTATTCCAAACGTTTCAGTTAGGGAAAATATTGAAATTCCAATGTATACTCAGGGACTGTCCTCCAAAGACATGAAAAATCGTGCGTTGAAATTACTCGATGATGTGGGTCTTAAGGATAAGGCAGACATGCTGCCGAATAAATTATCTGGAGGTGAACGTCAGAGGGTGGCAATTGCCCGTGCACTTGCAAATGAACCATCAATAATATTGGCAGATGAACCAACAGGATCACTTGATTCAAAGACAAGTACTAAAATCCTTCGCCAACTAATTGATTTGCACAAAGATAAAAATGTAACTTTGATAATTGTTACTCATGATATGGATGTGGCACGACTTGCAGATAGGGTTATTGAAGTTTTGGATGGTGAGATAATATCTGCCGATGAGGAGTCTTTGATTCATAGTAAAATAGATGTTTAAATTCAGCTTATTTTATTTGAATAAGCTTTTTATCTATTTTTTAGGTAAATGAGATTATTTGAACCTCTATTTTTTCTCTTTTTAAAAAATTGTCCTAAGTATGTTAAATTACTTTTATTTAATACTAAAAATTTGTACGGTAAAACTCTAAAAAGTCAGATGATTCCGTGAATCATCCTTAATGCATCAAGCAAACCGTGACTGTATTCAATACATCCGAATGCAGTTCTCATATCTCCTTTTTCCAGATAATATTTTGAATCATTCCAGTAATCAACGGCTCTGTCATATACTTCTTTTTCTGTGCCGACAAATTCTATGTGTGTTACCTGATTCAAATTCCTTTCAAGTTTTGCAATATCCTTTGCTATTTTTTCAGGGCTTTCCAACTCAGTCATTTCAACTTCCTCCAGACGTGTACAATCCTTTGAGCCACGGTAAAGTAAGATAAAACTACTAATATATAAATAATGTAAGTAAAGTAAATGTCATTTGTAAAGTATCCGATTAATGCTCCAACCATCAGAATAATCATGCGAACGGCTCTTTCAGCTATTCCAATATTGCAGTCAACCCCCTGGGATTCAGCTCTTGCCCTTACGTAGCTGACGCAGATTGCTGAGTGAATTGCCAAAACACCTACAAACCAGCTGCAGTATCCTCCGAATATAATTCCGATGTAGATTATTGCATCTGCAAAGCGATCCATTGTTGAGTCAAGAAATGCACCGAATTTTGATGACAGGTTATGGTATCGGGCAACTGCACCGTCAACAACATCTAAAAGTCCTGAAAAGAGAATGGCCAGTGTTGCTAAAATCAGTGAATGATTTGCAAATCCATAAGCCGCAATAACGGCGACAAATGGTGAGATTACTGTAACAATATTCGGATTGATGTTTAAATTTCGAGCTATCGGGTTTAATATTTTTGTTAATAATGGTCTTAGACTTTGAAGCATAATTATATATAAAGATTTTATCTAATATAAAGGTGATATGAAAGTTTTAAAAACCGGTATTGATAATGTTGATGGGAATATCATTTCACAGGCAGTAAATATTCTGGCAGATGGAGGGGTGGTATTGTATCCCACTGACACTGTTTATGGATTGGGTGCCAATATTTTCGATAATAAAGCTGTTAAAAGAGTTTTTGAAATTAAAAACAGGAGTTTTCTAAAACCCCTTTCAATACTTGTTCGGGACATAAACGCCATTGATTTGGTTGCAAAGGTTTCTCAATCTCAAAAAGAAATCATCAGCAGCTATTTGCCCGGTCCATATACATTTATTTTAAACAAAAGGGATATTGTCCCCAGATATATTACTGGAGGGCTGGTGAATGTAGGTGTTAGGGTTCCGGACTGTGAAATCGCATGCAGACTGGCTGGAATTTTCCCGATAACCACCACCAGTGCAAATTTATCCGACGATGAGATACTGTCAAATCCGGCAGAGATTCTAGAACAGCTTGACTGTGAAGTTGATTTGGTAATTGATGTGGGTAGTTTAAATTCAAAAAAAGCCTCTTCCATTATTGATTTATCAGGTTTTGAACCAAAAGTAATACGAAAATGAGATGTAAATTTATTAATTATTAAAATTAAAAATTTTTATATCTTATAAAATTCAATATTATATTATGAAAGTATTGGCTAATTTTGAAGATAATAATAAAATTCCATCAAATTCATCTCTTGATGATTTGCTTGGAGGAGGTTTTGAAAAAGGATGTATAACTCAGATATTCGGATCTCCCAGTTCCGGTAAAAGCAATGTTGCATTAACATTAACAGTCAATGTTGCAAAAACAGGTAAGAAAGTAATCTATATTGACACTGAAGGTGGAATATCAATTGATAGAATCAAACAAATTTCAGGACCTTATTTTTCAAATGCAGCTAATAATATAATGGTTTTCGAACCGACTGATTTTTTACAGCAGACTGAAAACTTAAGATCAATTGATGTATGGCTTAGAAAACACCATAAAGATGTGGATTTGATTGTACTGGATTCCGCTGTTGCTCTTTATCGTGTGGATGATATGAAATCCTATAAATTAAGCAAGGAGTTAAGAAAACAAATTCAACTACTGTCCAATGTTGCACGTAAATGGGATATTGCAGTGATAATCACAAATCAGATTTATACCTCTTTCGATGATGAAGGAAAAAGTGAAGTTAAAGCGGTCGGTGGAGATATACTTGAATACATCAGCAAAATTATAATTAAACTGGAACGTGGTGAGGAAATAAATCAGAGAACTGCTACATTAAAACGACACAGAAGCTTGCCCGAAGGCAGACAGGTTACATTTTCAATAACTTCAGATGGGATTGTTTAAGTTAATTTTATTAACAATTAAAAATAAATATTTAATTTAGGATTGTTGAGTGATACTTATGAGGGAAAAGGATTTCGATATTAAAAAACCGAAAATGAAATTTCAAAAAACCGAAAGAATACCTCCAACAGGTTATGAAAGCGCCAATGACTTTTTTGAAGATATGTATATGGACAAGGACATGATCTGGATGGGTCAAAACACAAACCATTTGCATGACGATACAATAGCCAATGCAATGATTGAAGCAATTGGTGAGAAAACTTTTTGCCGATATCCTGCCCCTGAAGGTTTCAGTGAACTTAAACAATTAATTTTAGACGATTTACAATTCGAAGACCTTGAAGTGCTGCTGACTTCAGGTGCAACAGAATCATTATATCTTGTTATGCAGGCTCTTCTTGAACCGGAAGACAATGTAATATTATCTGATCCTGGTTACTTTATCATAGGAGACTTCGCTAATCGTTTTGCAGGTGAAGTAAGATATGTTCCGATTTACTTTGAAGAAAATGATTATAAATTAACTCCAAAACTCCTGAAAGAGAACATGGATGAAAACACCCGTATGGTAATTCTGATTGACCCGTTAAATCCTCTGGGATCATCATACACTGAAGAGGAACTGAAGGAATTTGCACAAATTGCCAAGGAAAACGACTTATACTTATTGCATGATATAACTTACAAGGATTTCGCACGACAGCACTTCCTAGTTGAAAATTATGCCCCCGGCCAAACATTGACAATATACAGTTTTTCAAAAATTTTTGGAATGGCCGGTTTGAGAATAGGTGGTGTAATCTCATCAAAACCTATAATCGATGCCATAAAGAATGCTGTTGTTAATGATTTGGGTGTAAATATTATTTCACAGTATGGTGCAATAGCAGGTCTTAAATCAAAATTCGAATGGTTTGAAAACATGAGAGAAATCTGTTTTGAAAATCAGAGACTAATCAGTGAAATGATTGAACCGATTGAAGGAGTGTTTCTGCCGGTTTATCCGTCTGATGCAAACATGATGGTAATTGATTTGTCTGGTGCGGGAATCAATCCGAAAGACATGTCAAATTATTTAATCGATAAAAAATTATTTACAAGAGAAGGAGAATACACTTCTGAGGATTTCGGGGACAAATATCTGCGTATCAGTTTTTCAATTCCTACAAAGGAAATTAAAGTATTCTGTGAAGAATTCCCTAAAGCAGTTGAGGCTTTAAGGACAAAATAGTTGCCTATGAGATTTACTTATCATCAGTCGGTTCCTGATTTCTATCAAACTGAAAACCCCGTTTGTCCAAAAAACATTATTTCAGATGATTTTTTAAGACAATTCCAAGATATTGCAATTGCGTCACGTTTTGCTGGTTTAAGTTATTCCAGATTAAGCGAGGAATTCAAGGCAGAATGGAATATTGACTGGGACAATATTATTATTCTTAAATATTTCATGTCTGATGATATTTTAAAAATGGAACCTTCAAAAGAAAAGTGCAGACTTGAAGACGTTGAATTTCAGGAATTTGGTCAAAAGACATTTGCACTTGCAGATATTTTAAGGCAAAACGGATTCAGGGCTGATTTGATTAATCCTTTAGATGATAGGGTAAGCCTCAGAGCAATTGCAATGCAGTCAAATGATGCAGTGATTACCCGAAGTAACATGTGCATGTTTAGGGAGGGTCTGAACTTAGGTTTATTTATGATTCAAACATCGATTGAAAATTTACCGTTTAAGATGGAAAATGGTATGCTATGGGTTAGGGATTACTGTTCGACTTGTGGAGTGTGCATTGACAGGTGTCCTGAAAATGCTTTTGACAATGACGGTAAATTCATAAGAAATGCATGCACTGCACACAGACAAGGTTGTAGTCAATGCTTATTGTTTTGTCCTTTTTACAAACGAGGTTATGATAAAGTTAAAAAAAGATATGATAGAATGGTGAAAAAATGAGTGATAAAATAGCGTTGGTTTCCTGCAGTGGATTATCTCCGTTAGGATTAGTTGTAAGGGCAGCCAGTGTGGAATTGGCTTTGGAAAATGAAAACATTGTTGCGGCATGCATTACTGAATATTCAGCACAGTCCAATAACTGCTCACCTATTTTGGATGACGCCAAGATTGTTACAATTACAGGTTGTGGGGATGATTGTGTCGGTGTGATTTTAAATGAAAAAGATGTAGGTTCAGTTAAAAATATTTCCGTCGATTCTATTGTTAAAGCATATGACTTGAATCCTTTAGATGCTGTTCGCCTGGATGAAGATGGAGAAAAGGCTGTAGAGATATTGAAACGGTATGTCCTTAACGAGTTGGAGAAATTGTAAAATAGTAATACTAATTTTTTATTTTTTCATATTAAGAATAGTAAAATTTAATCAAAAAGTATTACTTAATGGTTTTTTACTTAATTCAATCTGATTTGTTGAAATTTTACTATATTTTTAATTTATTAAAAAATCTTTTATTGTTTAATGAAATTAATAGGTTTAAAATGCTGTTTTTTGAATTAGTCCAATTTAATGCTTTAAAAAATCTTCTTTTCTTGATTATTCAATTTTTAAAAAAACATTTCGAACCATTATTCTTAGCTTACATTTCAATTTTACTATGTTTCATGTAAAAACTAACTATGCTTGGGCATTTTATAATTTAATTTAATTATATTGATAATTCATCATAGATTTTTTGAAAAACAGAATCTTTATTTAAATGCATATTTAAATATTAATAAGGTTATCTATCACTTAAAATTAACTTATTTTAATTAATATTAATTAAAATCCATTATTTCAAATAAAAATTAGATTAAAAATAATATATCGTTATAATTCACATTATAATTTCATTTTCAGTGAGTTGATTAGTAATACTTTCGTAATCTTTATATATGTTATTACTACTGAATATAAATTAGATTATCATAGTTTGTCTCATATTTTATGATAATTCATATGCTTAAACCTCAATTTAAAATGCATATACTTCGTAAATAGCTAGCAGCTATTTACACTCTATCTTTAATTTTCTTTCTAAGATTATTGTGTCTAGCAGTAATCTTAGAAAGGTAATTAAACTGCAATTATCTTTTGTAAGTCATTTCGTATCTAAAAATAATTCATTTTTGTTTGAGAAGATGGTTATGAATTATTTTTTTGTGGTTATTAAAGTCTCTCTCCTCTACTTTAATAACTCATTTTTTTTTAAAAATTTTAAAGTGGTGATGGTATCAAACATTTTAATCGGACAGGTAGTAATACTCTCCTTTTTCTTTTTGTTCACGATCCTTGTAACTGTCGAGTTTGTTGACTCTTGGTCTTTTTGTTTCCTTATCTCTTCTGAATGTAATATTCAGGTTTCCTAAAAATTCATTCATGGCACTTCTTAAATCAGTAGGCTTTGAAGCGTGACCGTTCAAACCAGGATTTCCGTTGAATACCATTGCCCTGTCGGATATATAATCTATAAATACGATATCGTGGTCTACAATAAGTGAAGCTGTATTTCGGCTTTCAACCATTTTACGAATCACCCTTGCTGCAATCAGTCTTTGCTCAACATCAAGAAATGCAGTCGGTTCGTCAAAAAGGTATATTTCAGCATCTTTGGATAAAGTTGAAGCTATTGCCAGTCTCTGAAGTTCTCCTCCGCTTAATCCTTTAACAGGTTTGTCAAGCATTTCATCCAGTGCCAGCGGCTTCATGATTTCGCTTTCAAAGATTTTGCTGCCGAAACTTGGAGCGTTCATGTATAAAAAGTCACTGACTGAGCCTTCAAAGTTTGAAACAATGTACTGTGGTTTGTAGGCTATTGTAACTTCCTCATCAACTTCTCCTGCTGTCGGCTCTTCAACGCCTGCAAGCATTTTTGCAAAGGTTGTCTTACCGATACCATTTGATCCAAATGCGGTTACAATCTCGTCATAATAGATTTCCCCGCCTTCGGCAGTTAGACTGAATCCGTCATATTCCTTTGATATGTCAGTATATGATGCAATTGCATCACCTTCATCCTCGGGGGTCGGTGGCCTTATTGTGAATTCAATAGGATTTCTTCTGATTCTAACATTTTCCTCAGCTAAAAATCCATTTATATAAGCATTAATTCCTAAACGAACACCTTTTCTACCGGACACTACGCCGTATCCTCCCGGTGAACCGTATAGGATATGGATATTGTCGGATAATGCATCAAGTGTGGCAAGGTCATGCTCAATGACAAGCACGCTTTTACCTTCTTCAGCCAGTGAACGAATTACTTTAACTGCATTCAATCTTTGAGACACGTCTAACCATGAAGTGGGTTCGTCGAAGTAGTAGAAGTCCCCTTCTCTTAAAATGGTTGCAGCTATCGCAACCCTTTGAAGTTCCCCTCCGCTCAGATTTTCTATTTTACGGTCAAGAACATTTTCAAG
This sequence comes from uncultured Methanobrevibacter sp., assembly GCA_902772665.1. Lineage (GTDB taxonomy): Archaea > Methanobacteriota > Methanobacteria > Methanobacteriales > Methanobacteriaceae > Methanocatella. Next base: position 9,590 of record CACYBU010000110.1, read on the forward strand.
CTGAAGTTCCTTGGTGATATATTCAAGTTTGTCCCTTTCATTGACATTGTTGAGCAGATCTATAACTTTTCCTTTCACAACTTTCGGAAGCTTGTCGACCATTTGAGGTTTCAGGATTGTTTTGATATTTCCCACTGATAAGTCCCTGAAGTATTTTTGAAGGGAAGATCCCTTGTAATACTCAATTACATCATCCCAGTTTTCAGGTTCATTTTCATAATCCCCAAAGTTTGGAATCAGACTTCCGGACAGTATGTTCATTATTGTTGATTTACCAATACCATTTGGACCCAAAAGCCCTAAAACGGTTCCCTCTTCAAGGTTAGGCAATCCAAACAGTTCAAACTGGTTCTGTCCAAATCTGTGAATTGGTTCGCCTGCCGCTTCAGGCAAGTTAATAATTGTAATTGCATCAAAAGGGCAGCGGTTTGTACAGATACCACACCCTTCACATAACTCTTCAGATATCAGTGGCTTTTTACTATCTTCGTCAATTACTATTGTGTCCTCATCCATTCTGACACCGGGACAGTAATGAATGCAAAGATAATCACATTTTTTCGGCTGACACCTGTCTTTATCTAAAATTGATATACGACTCATTTATTATACTCCTAACTAAAATATAAACTATAAATAATTTTGTTGATTCTATTTAATTAATATTGTTGTAATGGAATCTAGTTTGTTTTCCATCTGACAATGAACATGGTTGTATCATCAAACTGCTCCTGATTGTTGCAGAACTCACCCACACTGGTTTTTATGGAATTTATAATGACCTCTAAATTATCGTCGGCATGTTTATTTATTGTACTGTTTAATCTTTCTTCTCCATAAAACTCCTTGTAGTTGTTGTTGGCTTCAATGATGTCATCTGTGTATAAAAATAGGGTGTCTTCATCATTTAACTGGAGTTCATTTAAATCATATGTTATATCTTCCATAAGACCTAAAACCAGGTTCGGATTGGAGGTTATGTATTCAAATCCATTTTTCTGTTTAAGCAGAGGCGGAGTATGTCCTGCATTGACAAAACTTAATTTCCCGGTTTTCATATTTAATCTGGCAAGCCAGCATGTTACAAAAATATTTTCACTGTTTCTCAGCATGCACAGAAACTTAAGACTTTTTAATACTTTTTGTAGTTTTTTTAATACATATTATAACAATGTTATATTTGTGTTGGAGGAG
>CACYBU010000111.1 GCA_902772665.1 uncultured Methanobrevibacter sp.
ACTTCAAAGGAGACAAATGCCGTTATCAGATATTATTTAAAATGCCATTCCCAAGTTTAGCCAGTACTCAAATCAATATCCGTAAACATTACGATAAAGTATGGTATGCATATCAGACAATAATGCCGCTGATGCAGGCTTATGGCCGTGGAATACGTGATATGGATGACCATTGTGTTATGTATGTGTTGGATTCTGATTTTGACCGTCTTGTTAGGAATTACAAATATCTTTTTAATGAGTATTTCCTTGAAGCGATTAAGGGGGATGTGAAACCAAAGCCTGTGCCAAAGCCAGTACGTGTTAATGGAGGTAAATAAATGTCTGTTAAAGAAATTAAAAATGCAAAGGATATAATGCATTTGGATGTTGTTGAGCTATTTGGTTTACTTGCAGCCATGGCTACTGAAGATGAATGTGATGTAGGCATGGAAGTTCATAACCTTAGCAGTGAGTTTAAATTTTATGTGTCCTGTGAAAGAGTGCAGGATACTGAAGAAGAGTCAATTATTGATAAAATTAAAAGGTGGTTTAAATGACTAAAAGAAACGTTTTAAAATCAAACAAAGAATTGCAGCAGATTTTATCCAAATATCCTGATGATATGAAAGTTGTTATTGGAGTAGAATCCAAACATTTAGGCATTGGAATATTTTATGATATAGTTTGCGGAGGTTTGGATACAGGTAATGAAAAATTGATTTACATAGCCAGTGAAGGCTTAGGTTTAGAATTAGACATGTTAAAAGAAGGTGAATGTAATGAGTAATTTGAATGAAGAAGATATTGCAAAATATCAAAAATCAAACAAAAAAACATGGAGAATAGATAAAATCGAATCAATCAACTTTGATGAAAACGGGAACGAAAATGGAACTTGGAAAGGATTCAGTGTAGTTAAAAACAGTGACGAAGCAAACTATTGCTTTGATTGTAGAGATCAACTCAATGCCGATAAACTATGTGATTTCTTGAACAATGAATGTATTGAAATTGATGACAGTATCGACGCATTCGTATTAGATAACTGCATTGAATGGGGTAATCTAATAACAAAACTAAACAACTATGAAAAAAAGTTATACGGGCTTAAAAAAGATTATCAGAAGGATTCTGATGAATTATTAAAACAAGCTAAAAAAGAAAAAGAAAATGATAATGACATTATCAAAGAACTTTACGGAGGAAACAATGATAAAACCCGTAAAAGATATGTTGAAGAAAAATTAGCAGACAAGAAAAAACAATTAAAAAATATCGAATTCCTTATCGATTCAATCAAACGTAGAATAGTTTTCCTGAAATACTTAGTCAATACAAAGACCGCAATAATCAATGTTAAAAATACTCGTTGCGATTGTGATGAGTAAAAAGTTATTATTGTTTGGTGGGTGGGGTCAGAGAAAATGGATTTAGTTGATTTTCAACAAGATTTGAAAAATGGCATGAGCATTGCTGAAGCTCTTAAAAAGTATAATATTACTTTAGAATATGCGATGAATCATGTTAATAAACCAATAACTGAAAAACATAGTAAACTTAAACCTAGTTGCAAACCTCATAAAAAGCTTAAAATATGTACTGTTGCCAGGTATATTCAACAGATTGAAAATCATTTTTATGTGCGTAAACAAGTCAACGGTAAAATGAGGCCTTTCGGCTCTTATTCATCACTTGAAGACGCCATAAAACTAAGAGATTATTGTATGGAACATGGTTGGAAACAGCGTAAGGTTGACAAATACTGTGAGATATTAGGTATTAAACGTTGCAGTCATTGGAACAGTAAAGTGAGGTATCATTAAAAATGTTTTTTAATTTAATCTATATGATACTATTCATTTTTTTATGCCTATTACCAATCTATGATTTCATCAAAACAAGGTTTGATTAAAATGACAAGTGAAAAAATTGATTCAAAATACTACATCAAAGTCAGTGATTTAATGTTGCCAAAACCTACTAAGAAAATCACAGTATTCGTCACAGGCTGGAACGAATGGTTACAAATAAAATCTGTGGAGACAAGCATATGAATGAAATAAATGAGACAATAAGAGTTTTAAACAAACAAGTAAGTGAATATAAAATAAAACAAGCGAAAGCAGAAAAAGCTTATGATGACTTCAGTTTAAGATGTCAATCAGAATTAGATAAAGTTGTATTTGATTACATCAGTGATATATTATTCAAATTAATGAAATATTATGAATCCAAAGCTGAAGAGTCAATTGCTGCTAAACAAGAACTCCTGAAAAAATATAATATTTTGGATGATTAAAAAATGAGTTTTCTAAACATACCCGAATTTCCAACATGTGGCGAATGTGAACATGCATGTTATTATCCCGCTCCATGGTGGTATCTATTTTTAGATCCACTATGTGAAGTCACAAAAATGAGTATCAAACATGATGATATTGCATGCAAATATTTTGTTGGTGGAGGATTGAGAGCCATGAAAGTAAGAATAAAATTCAAACAAAAATACTTGAAACAAATATTATCTGGTGCTAAAACTCAAACTATGAGGATGGCACATAAAAGAATCGATGTTAAATTTGGTGAAAGAGCAATAGCGGTTTTCCCAGATGGTACTGAAATAGAAATCCGAATTATAGATATTGGTTACAAAGCTTTCAAAAGTATTAATGAGGATGATGCTGAACGTGAAGGTTTTAATAATGCTGATGAGTTAAAAGAGGAGTTAAAGGATATTTACAATAATTTTAAGGTTGAAGATTATAATAGGTTTTATTTTTATCAATTTGAGGTGATTAAATGAAACAATTGCAAAAAGACATTAAGACAATATTAAACTGTGCCAATACTGAAAGTTTTGAAGAAAGGAAAGCATATAATCGATTATTAGATTTTATACAACTTGATTCCATATATAGAGGCATTCCCGTAGAAGATAGTTGTGATAATGAAAAAAGGGAGAAATTGATAGAATGAATAAAAAAGAAGTATGTGAGGTATGTGCAAATATCAGTTTAAAAAGAATGTATCTGATATTACTGAAAGTACAAGAGATGGTGTTGGATAATAATCCCCAATACCATAAAGAAGAAATTTTAAATTATTTAACCAGTATTGAACACGAGATACTTATGTTAAACGATAAAGATAACTGTGTAGATAGAGATTTATTTGAATAGGTGATGGAGAATGACTATAAAAATGGTAATCAAAAATACTCAAAATGCAGACAGTAGAACTGCAAATGATGAATTAACCAAAGAAACTTTACACGAAGCTACAGTTATACACCGTGCAGATGTGCAGCAACTAATGGAAATAATAGGTGAAATGATTATTGAAAGAGGTGCTGATCATGATTTCACTAAAATCATATACTTTGATGAATTCGCAGATGAAGTCTTAAAACCTCATACTAATGATGAATTCATTAATGCTCATTGGTATCAAACTCATATCTTTGAGGAACGTCATCACTTGAATGCTAACTGTCCTTTGGATGTGAATCTTATTGATGTGATTGAGTTAATATGTGATTGCATTGTAGCTGGAAAAGGAAGAGCAGGTAGAGTAACACCTGCTTACTTGAAACTGAAAGACCCTGTAATATTGGAAAGAGCTTATTGGAATACTGTTAAAATGTTAGATAACATTGTTGAAGTAGAGACATTACCAAAGAGGATGAAAAATGACTGAAAAACGATTTTATGTTGCAGAAAGTAATTTGATTGATGGATATTGTGTATTTGACAGAGAAAAGAAATATGCATTTCATCCAAGACCACGAAAGGTAGATTGCTTAAATGATGCTCATACATTGAATGAGTTACATGAAGAAAACGAGGAACTCAAAGACAAAAATAGTCGATTACAAGAAACATTAGCATTTCGTAGTAATCAGTTAGCATTAATGGAACAATTAATTGATGATTTAGGTAGTGAAGAGATGTCAAGGCAAATGGAGTTGATTTTGAATGACTAAAAAACGATTTAAAAAAGGAGATTTTGAGGAGGGTTGTCCGAGATTTATTCCTTTTGAAAGAGATGAGAGTTATAGTTTATTTGATATTGTTGATACTGAAAGATTAGATTATGTTGGTTTTATTAACCCATACTCTGATGTACATGAATGCAATAGAGATTGTAATATAATGAATGTTGTAGATTATCTTTTAAAGGAGGTAGAAAAATGAATAATATGGAATGTGGCAAATGTGGATATTTTGATGGGATGTCCTGTCAGAAAACTGGTGAAGATAGAGATGCAGATGAAATTGTTGAAGATTGTATTGATTTTGATTTAAGCATTTATTATTAGGAGTTAGAAGAATGAAAATTGATAGTTTAGGGGAATGGATTCTTTGGATATTAGTATTTGAAGTATTCATTTTGTTTCAATGTTGGTTAATATGTGGAATTATGGGTTGGTGAAATGGGGGGGATTGAGAAATGAAAAAAGGAGAGTTAGTTCAAATATTGAATAGATATTTTACTGATGATGCTGATGTAAAGATTGCTGTAAATCCAACATCATTAATGGTTGTTGAAGGTTGTTTAGCATCTATGATTAAATTAGATGGTGATTGGGATTATACTGGAAAGGAGTTAAAAGAATGACTGAAAAAACAATGACTAACTGTTTAAGATACAGAGGCAAACTTAAATGTGATTTTACTGGAAAAGAATGTAACAATGAAACTGTAAAAACTTGTAAGGAATATAAATCTGATGAAGGATTATATGAATGTCCACATTGTAATCGTAAAGGATTAAAACTAATGGATTATGGGAAAGACAAAGTATGGGAATGCTTACGATGTGGAGCAGAATTATGGTACTGCGAAACAGTCGAAGAAATGAAACAAAGATGTAATAACATAAAAAAAGGTGATGAAGAATGACTGCGAAACGAAAATGGAAAATAAATGGAGCAAGAGTATACGGAAACGGCCTAAGCATAAACTGTCCAAACAAAATAACAGCAATATCACTATTCACAACATTAACAAACTATGAAACAACAATAAACAGCCTACAACAACAATTACAATTAGAAAAACACTTCCAACTAATAATCATGGACCTAAAAGTATTAAAAGAAGATGTAGAACAATTAAAAGGTAAAATACAATGAAAGAAATAATAATCGACACCAGAGAAACACACAGAAT
>CACYBU010000112.1 GCA_902772665.1 uncultured Methanobrevibacter sp.
AAAAGTATTGCTGACCCAAGTATTGCCAAGTATTGCCAATGTACATTTTTGTACATGAGGTCGAAAAGTTAATTCTTTTAGTTACTAAAATAATTTTTTTGAAAATCAATATCAAAAGCCAACAGATATAAAATTTTAACTAAGAAAATTAAAAAACAATATTTTCAACTGGATTAATCTCTATTTAAATTGAATCTTTACCAGATGTATTATTTAAGACTTAAAAACAAATTATTTGACAAAAATTATATTTTTACACACATTATAATCTAAAAAAAAAGAAAAAATTATTGAAATATAATTTCAACAATTATTATTCTTCAGCTTTGATGTCTAAAGTTTCTTTTTCAATTTCAATTCTTTCATCTAAAAGAGCATTCACCTCATCCATTTCGCTTTTAACATCAGCAAGATCTTCTTCAATAGATATTAATTCTGCTACATTTTCCATGTCTTTTTCAAGGTTTTTGATTAACTCATTTTTAGCCTTTTGCATTTTTAATTGAGTATTTAATAAGATTTCTTCCAATTTATTTTTTCCTTTAAATAAGATGAATTCAATTGGTTTATCTGTATCTTCTGCAATTTCTTTATCAATCTCATCTAATAACTTGAGAACCTCTTTATCTGCATTATCTTCAGCTTTAGCGATTTTTTTAATTGCCTTGTCAATGTGGGCTTCAATTTTTTTATTAGCATGTGCTTCTTTTCTTCTTAATTTTCTTTCTTCACGGTTGATTTTAGCCTGTTCTTTTTTTCTTCTAATTTTACTTTTCTTTCATCATGTTTTACTGCAAGTTTTTCTTTTTTTTCATCTAAACTCATATTACCACCAGATTATTGTTTGATTTTAAATACTTAAATAGTTTTGTAAAAACTATTTATATAAACATTTATTTTTTGACTGAAAAAACAATAGGATGCAGCGTTGTGAAAATATAAAATTTCATTTTTAAATTATTTATAACATTAATTCAATATATTTAATCATGACAAAATGTATCATGGTTCAGGGAACATCATCGAATGCCGGAAAAAGTATGCTTGTGGCAGCACTATGTAGAATATATAAAAACAGAGGGTATAAGGTAGCACCATTCAAATCCCAAAATATGTCATTAAATTCCTATACCACTAGAGAAAACGGTGAAATTGGAATAGCTCAGATGTTACAGGCACAGGCAGCAATGATTGAACCAAGCATACATATGAATCCTGTTTTACTAAAGCCAAAAGGGGATTTCACATCCAACGTGATTATCCATGGAAAATCAATTGGAGACATGAATTTCTACGACTACCAGCACAAATACCATGACACCGCACTGAATGCCATTCGTGAAAGTTTCAATTTATTGTCAGAGCAGTATGATGTCATAATTATAGAGGGAGCGGGTTCTCCAGCCGAAATTAACATGAGAAAACAAGACATTGCAAATATGGAAATCGCACATATGGCCAATGCCAATGTAATTTTAATAGCAGATATTGAAATGGGAGGAGTATTTGCTGCAATTGCAGGGACGTACGTTTTACTTGACGATTATGACAGGTCACGTTTAAAGGCTACTGTTATCAATAAATTCAGAGGTAATTTGGATATTTTAAAACCTGGCCTTGATAGAATTGAAGAGATAACCGGTGAACCTGTTCTGGGAGTGCTTCCATATGATGAAACATTGAAATTGCCCGAAGAAGACTCTGCATCCCTGACCACACATGAATTTGCGCAGGACAAAGACATTACTATAGGAGTCATCAGACTTCCAAAAATAGCCAACTTCACAGATATCGATCCCTTTGAATATGAGGAAGATGTGGCACTTAAAATGATTGGAATCAATGATGAAATAGGTGACGTTGATGCAATAATAATTCCAGGGACACGTAACTCAACAGAAGACCTGTATGCACTTCGTGAAAGTGGTATTGCAGATAAAATTATTGAAAAATCCGAAGAAATTCCTATTGTCGGAATTTGTGGAGGACTGCAGATTCTGGGCAATGTTATTCATGATGATGAAAAACGTGAATCAAAACATGGTACAATCGAAGGTTTGGCTCTGTTGGATATTGAATCCAGTTTCTCAAGAACCGATAAAATCGTTACACAGTCAGTTGCAACAATACCCTCAAATTTAGACGGCATCAGCAGTGAAATCTTTAAAAACATTGTTGGAGAGGAGGTAAGCGGTTATGAAATCCATGAGGGAACAACCGAACTTCTAAGTTCCGCACCCCTGTTAAATATTAAAAAAGGCCAGGGAAACAATGACGACGGTGAAACTGATGGCGCATCTTCAGGAAATGCATTTGCAACATATTTGCACGGAATTTTCCACAATTATAATTTTAGAAGAGAGTTTTTAAACTACATCAGAGTTAAAAAAGGTCTTGAAGCCAAATATGGTGAAGATCCATACGAAACCCAGAAGGATTATTCCCTGAACAGACTGGCCGAAATTGTTGAAGAACACCTTGACATGGACATTATTGATAAACTGTTATTTGAATGATAACCGTATTATTTAAAAACTTAAACGAACATAATTATAATTATCAAAATTATTGGAGATTTAAAAAATGATTTTAGATATAAAAGCAACTAATAAGAAAAACGGCGAAGTAATTTCATTCGCATTAGAAGGTGACGCAGACGCAGGATTCACATACGAAGGAACACACATGCAGGAAGTAACTGATAACAAAATCAGAGAAGTTTGCAATGGTTTGATTTTGCTCGGTTCACCTATTTACACCATTAAATCAGGTGAAACTAAAACAATTGAAAACATGACTTTTGTTACTGAAGTTTCAGCAGAATAATTCTGCTTACTCTTTTTTTATTTTTAATATTTCTTGATTACTTCAACCATATGATTTAATGCTTTTTTTGACTCAGACACAAGAGTATAGATTGCATATACATGATTAATCCCTTCACCAACATTCAATTCAACATCAACACCGTTATCCTTTAGTTTTTTGTAAAATTTAACGACATCATGATAGAAGATTTCATGAGTTCATACAAACATAGTGGTTTTTGGAAGTTCAGAAACCTCCCCATATAAAGGACTTACCCTGTAATCCTTTGGATTTAAATCTCCCGCCCATGTTTCACCCATTTCACGCAGGCCATCCACTCCAAGCATCGGATCAAATTAAACCTCATCATAATCCCCCGACATTGATACATCAAGCCATGGAGAGATTAAGATTAATTTTTCAGGCTGAGAATAATTATTGACTGCCAGATATTCACAGAATGCCACAGACAATCCTCCTCCAGCTGAATCACCCATGATTATAATAGGATTACACTTTTTTAACAGATACAAGTATAATTTTTCAACAAGTTCATAAGTCTCTTCATATGTATGTTTGGAGCAAAAACATTTCCGTTGATTCTTTTTGCAAGCTTATCGCAGAATAATATGTTGAGTCTTCTGATTTCGTTTACATATATTCCTCCATGAATATATATGACTTCATATTCCGTATCTTCGGCATCATTGAAAATCACCATATGGCATCCGAACAGGTTTCTGCTTTCAACCTTAGTGGAGTATACTCCCTTTGGTACCTTATAGATTTCGTCCTGTTCAAGAGAACGCTCTTTCATATGTTCATCGGCCTTATTCGCATCGTCAACATATTCCCTATGCTTTTTGTTTAAACCGTATTCAACAATTTTTGACATCCTGGACATCTTTTAGCACTCCTGTTTAATCTTTAATCCATAAATCCACTAGTATCAGCATTAATTTTAAATAATTCTCTTGCATTTTCAGCAGTTATTGACATGACCTGATTTTCGGACATGTCCAGTTCCTCAGCCAGTTTTCGTATTATATATTTCAAGTTCAGTGACGTGTTTTTTTCTCCACGCTTTTCTTCGGGACTTAAATAAGGAGAATCTGTTTCCACAAGCATATGATTAATATCAATTCCTTTTATCACTTTTCTGATTTTTTTATTGCTGGTGTGGGTAATCGGTCCGGCTATTCCAATATAGAAACCAAGCTTAATAAATTCCCGTGCCATTTCAGCCGAACCCTGATAACAATGAAGAGACCCCGCAACATCATGTTTTTTTAACATATCGAATGTATCCTGAATTGATTTTCGCGAATGAACTATTACCGGCAGATTATGTTTTTCTGCAATGTTAAGCATTTTTTCAAATAGTTCCCTCTGTTGGTTCTTATTGTCTTTTGTAGGATAGTAGTCAAGACCTATCTCTCCAACTGCCACCACATTATCATCATTAAGTTGACTGTCCAATAATAGTATGTCTTCATCTGTTATATCATCTGCAAAAAGGGGAAAATATCCAATAGCTGCGTGAACATTTTCATATTTACCTGACAGTTCCAATACTTCCTTATTGGTTAGAGGGTTTGTGCCGTTCAATATCATGTGGATATCGTTTTTTGCAGCTTCCTTTATTATATCTTCGGCATTATCCATTTCACTTTTATATATATGGCAGTGAGTATCTATTATCATAAATCATCACTTGCATTAAGTTTTTATGTTCTAACACCAATTATTATATAATTATATTAAATTAAATTTTTTGGTGATAGGAATGGATGAGAAATTTTCAAGAACAGAAATGTTAATTGGAAATGAAGGAATGGAAAAACTGAACAAATCCAAAGTTGCCGTTTTTGGTCTTGGAGGAGTGGGCTCTTTTGTTTGTGAAGGACTTGCACGAAGCGGCGTGGGCAACTTCATTTTAATAGACTATGACAAGATTGATGAGAGCAATATTAACAGACAGCTGATTGCAACAGTAAACACAATCGGCCGGTATAAAGCTGATTTGATGAAAGAAAGGATTTTGGAAATTAATCCAGATGCTAGCGTTGAAGTGTATAAAGAATTCTATATGGCAGATTCAAAAACCAACATCATCACACAGGATTTATCCTATGTTGTTGACTGTGTCGACACCATAATGGCGAAGATTGCAATTATCTGCACATGTAACGAAATCAACGTCCCCATCATCTCTTCAATGGGAACCGGAAACAAACTGAATCCTGAAATGTTTGAAGTGGCCGATATTTACGAAACATCAGTATGTCCTCTTGCAAGAATCATGAAAAAGGATTTGAGAAAAAGAAATATAGAAAAGTTAAAGGTTGTTTATTCAAAGGAAAATCCGATAAACACAAATGACTGTGACATAAATAAAAATCAGAATAAAAAATGCAAAGTAAAAGGAAGCGTTTCCTTTGTCCCATCCGTTGCAGGACTGATAATTGCAGGCGAAGTAATAAAAGACATCATCAACGATTAACAGTGAAAATTAAATATATAAGGATTAAAAATCCTTATTCAATCTAGAAAATATTCCTTCAAAATCCATATCATCAGTTAAACCATAGAATAAACTGCAATTATACTAGGTATCATAATGATGATTGTATTTCGAATCATCCTTAAACGATGCCTTCTCCATTGTTTATGTGTCAGTTCCTTTGTTTTCGGGATTTTTAAAACACTCATGATAATACTTGCTGAGAGGAAAATAAAATAAGTGTTGATGATAAACAGATATCCTGCACCAAGTAGCATGTCCCATCTGGCGTTTGCAATAGCATATCCACAGGTACATAACGGCGGCATCAAAGCTGTTGCAATTGCAACACCTGGAATAACAGTGTTAACTTTGTCCTCCCTGGTTTGTCCGATGATTCCGGCAAGTCCCCCGAAAAATGCAATGAGCACATCAAAAAATGTTGGTGCTGTTCTTGCCAGCAATTCTGTAGTTGGCTCCTTAATCGGAGAAAAGAGAAAATAAATCATTGCTGCAGTAATACTAATTGCAATCTGCACTCCAAAACCTGCAAGATGTTTTCGAAGCAATGGATAATCATTGGATACACTTGCATATGCCGAAGCAAGAATACTTCCCATTAATGGTGAAATCAACATTGCACCAATAATCACCGCAGTTGAACTTACATTAAGTCCCACCGAAGCAATTACCATCGCACATACCAGCACACACATATTAGTTCCAGTGACCCGCCCGCCGTCCAGAAGACGTGTGCGAATCTCATCATGTGAGGCCGAATCCTCAGATAATGAAAACAATTTTCTAAGTTTTTCCTTTATTGTCTGATTTTGATTTTCAATACTCATAATCTCATTTCCATTTCATATAAATTCAAATTATTGTTTCTTAATTAAATATTGGATTTTAATATTTTTAAAGTGATTGATATCTCATGAATCTGAATAACATTACTATCTTAAAAGTAGATTTTAACCCCAATATCAGACAAAATTATTGAATTTATTATCAATAATGAAAAATATTATATCCCCTGACCGTCAAAACTACCCATAAGACAAAAAAAACTGAATGATTAAAATATATGGAGAAATATTAAATGTCAAAAGAAGAACTGCTTTCAAATGGGTATAAGGCTTATGAAAATAATGAAATTTGTGTTTTTTGGAATCCTGACCTGTGCCAACATGTCGGTGAATGTCTAAAAGGGAACGTTAAGGTATTTGACGTTTCAAGAAGGCCATGGGTTGATGTTTCCCAAGCCCCTGCCAGTGAAATTGCAAGCATCATCGACAGATGTCCGTCAGGAGCACTTAAATATCAACTCAAAAAAAGACAATATTAAATAATAATCATAAAGAATAAATATTAATTTATAAGGAAAATTCAAAATGGAATTCAACACCTATGTTTATCATTACGATGATTGAAGTTGCAATAGTATATGGAGATTCAGCCATATTGTATATCTCAATGGAAAACATAATATATGATTATTGAAGTTTCAGTTTTGGATTTGAAATAATGCAGATTTTATATTTTATAAATATGAAAAGACTATCCCACCATCACCGGAATTTCAAATTATGAATTGTTACTTTTTGTATTTTTTAAGAAATATTACTGTGACAATAACAGTTGCAATAAGTGAAATTAGATTAGCTATCGCTGAAGGCAATCCTAAACCTTCCGAAGCCTGCAGGATATATGCAAATGCAATTAAGGTACATATAATTGACGGCACTAATGTGATAAGGTACTGTTTTTCTTTTCGAATAAGATAAGCAGTAGCGGAAAACAGTACAAATGTAGCCACTATTAACTGAGACCATGCGAAATATCTCCAGATTAAACTGAAATCCACAAATGTTAATCCATATGATATTAAAAACAGTGGAACTGCAATTTCAGCCTTGAAATTAAACTTTCATTATGCCAGTCAATTTCATCAGCAATTGTTATTCTTGCACTTCTAAGGGCAGTATCTCCGGAGGTAATCGGACAGACCACAACTCCAATAATAGTTAAAAGAAGCACCCCAGTGCCCATCAATGCTGTTGCCATCTCATTAACTGCCACAGAAGGTGTAGAACCGTAAATTACTGCAAGTTGAGGCTGACCATTGAAAAATGCCATTGCAATAGCTGCCCAGCAAAGAGCAACCAGACCTTCCAGAACCATTGCACCGTAAAATACGGGTCTTGCATCATTTTCATTTTTCATGCACCTTGCAACAATTGGAGACTGGGATGCGTGAAAACCTGAAATAGCTCCACAGGCAATGGTAACAAACAGATACGGGAAAATACTTTTATCAGTTAAATACAATCCCTGTGTTGTAAATTCAGGAATTGTGTAAGACGGATTTATAATTACTGCACTTATCATTAACACAGCCATGATTAAAAGCAAAACTCCGAAAATAGGATATAACCTTCCGATGATTTTATCAACCAGAAATACTGTTGCAATTAAAAAGTAAATGAATATTACCGTTACACATAAAAATACAGGAATATGTGTTAAGTTTCCAATCAAGTCTGCAGCCCCTTTTGCAAAAGTGGCCGCAACAAGAATTCCAGTAATTACAATGAGAACTGCAACGAATTTTTCGAATCCGGATCCCAGATATTTAGAAACAATGTCATGCATTGTAAAACCGTCATCTCTAAGGGACATGAATCCTGAAAAGAAGTCATGAACTCCACCAATGAATATTGTACCCAGTACAATCCATATAAACGCAGCCGGACCGAATAATGCACCCTGTATGGCTCCAAATATAGGTCCGAGTCCTGCAATATTTAAAAAATGAATCAAAAAATTCTTGATTTTAGACATCGGTATGTAGTCGACACCATCCTGCAGTCTATAAGCAGGTGTCTGGCGAGTCCCGTCAACACCGGCAATCTTTTCAACGACTTTTCCATAAACAAAATAAGATGCAACCAATGCTAAAAAACAAATAATAAAACTATACATTAATTATGTTTTACTGAATCAATGTATAAAAAATTTTGTATATAACAATAAACAATTATTTCAAAATACATCATATGCTAATTTTAGCTACAAATAGAACCCTCAAACATTGAATTAATAAACTATAAGTCAATTTTGAATATATTCCAAAAAGAGCCAACATTTCACTGTAATCCATAATCATCGAATTCACAAAAAGTATATAATAGTTAATTAAATATAATGTCAAAACAATATAGTTAAAAACCAAAATTATCATAAAAATTTCTCCACCCATTTTTTAAAAAATGACTCATTATAAATAATTTTATAGTACTTTTCTTTAAAAATTGATATTAATTTCTCACGATCTGTTATTGTAGGGTCGTAAATTAGTCTTTTAATGGATTTCCAAACTTGTTCAATAGGATTATACCAGGGAGTATATGCTGGAAAGTAGATTAATTTAATTTTTAATAACTCACAAAATTTTTTAAATTGAGTATTATGATGAGGTCTATAATTAACCAAAATGATAACTAT
>CACYBU010000113.1 GCA_902772665.1 uncultured Methanobrevibacter sp.
ACTACCTCTAAACACAAGAGGTTATTAGATTAATTATAGAATTTGCATTTGAAAAGTGTATTGTTGATTTAATACATGTATTAGATTTAAAATTTGATTGTGAATTGGATCCACCACCTATCCTAGATTAATGATATTATTGATATTGTTATTTAAAAAAGAAAACGAAATATAATATTTCACTGAATTAAGAAGAAGTTATTACCCCTATGATATATTCAAGGTACTAGTTGATAAGAGAGTTCCTTCCAGAAACATATAGGTAGATTTTTGTTAATTTAGACAAAAAAAAACTTACTTATCTTTACCAGCATATTTCCCATACATTAGTCAAAATAAATAATTATGAATTATATTGTTTAAATTTATCTTCCGAATCAACACAATAATCAATCACGTCAAATAACAACACATACAATCTTTTAAGATTAAAAAAAAAACAGGACACAAATTTTACTTATTTAAATTTTTAACATTTACAGGACAACCTGTCATCAATATGAAAATAAGTTTTCAAAATGCCATACAACGATTCTATTGTTGAAAATCTTTTCATATATTCATTAATATTTTCATAATCTACCATTGATTCATCCAGTTTAAAGCCAATTCACCACCGGAAACAAAAACTTCAAATCTCTTCATTACTTTACAACAGCAACACTTAAAAACACCTCCCCCCCATCTTTTTATTATAAAATTTTTGATTTAACTTCAAGTTTATCCTTATTCTTATTTTTTCTAAAAACTGTTTTCTGGAGGCATAACTGTTGATTAACACAGCATATTAACTATTTAGTAAATTATTTGGAGTTTAAAACCATTTTTAAGTGAAAAAATTGTACGCAAGCGAACAAAAACAATTTAATATCATCCCACTCTCAGTAAATAATATGAAAAATAATTAAAGTAACTGAGAGGTTCATATTTTTCTTAAAATTTTTATTATATATGACAAAATTATAATGTAATGTTAAAAATTGTATAGGAAATTTTTATATTTTAAATTCCCATTGTGCTTTTAGAAATATGGGATGGTTGAATTTTTTCTCCAACATTGAGCAATACTTATGTAGAATCTTTTGATATATTCCCCACTCCTTTTTTATTACTTATAAACCAGGGGATGGTTTTCACACATCGGATCCTTGATAAGGTTTCTTTTAAGATGATATTTTAAAAAATAAAGCATCCATTCATTGGAAAGTTCCCTGAGGGATGCGTCATCAAGCCTTTCGTAAGGTGTGAAAAAATCCATCTGATTACCGCCAACGGCAAAAGCCACATCCTTTGTTTCAACAAGCATGAAAAAGTCATTTCTTATATTGTGAATACTGAAATTTTCAATGCCAGTGACCGTTTTCTCTTTTTTGTAATTATAAAAGAAAGTGTTAAGATATTCAAAATCAATGAATTTCACCTCTTTAACCTTAAAATTCACTTCTTCGCTTAAAATCTGTTTTTTATAATTATATTTTGACAAAAAATCAACATCCCAGATGTTATTGTAAAACACTGTGAAAAATGATTCCTCCGCAAAACGGACAGTGAGATACATCTGTTCATTGTTTTTAGGTTTTCCAAGCTCAACATCAGTAAAATCAATATATATTAAATCCTGAGCTATTTCCATTGACACCCATATGCCTGAATTAATTATTACATCACTAATCAGTTTTAAAGATTTTGAATTCATTTCAGCACCTGTTTTGTATAGACCTCATAGGCTCCCTCTATTTCATATTCCTTTTCATCATCGTATGATTTATCCCATGTAAAGGGATTAATTTCTATCTGGTTGTTAACTGTTCCGTCCCATCTTACCGGAAGATTTTCAGCTTTCAAATATTCAAAGACCGTTTTACCAATATCAAGGGCTTTGTTTTCATCGCTTTCAAAGTCAGCGAAAGTGATTTTCAACCGACCGTCAAATATTGCATATTCCACATCCTCAAAGGTATAAAAACAAAAGCCCTGTGCTTTAAATTTGTTATTTGTAAGATGCACATATAATTCGAATGCATCGCTTACTCCTTCCCTAATATCATAACCACAGTTGTGAACGGCAACAATGCCTTCACGGGAAAGCTTTGTAAATGCATTTTCAAGTCTGGAAAAGTTGGTATTGGATGAATCAGCAGGAGAAATTCCGAATACTGAAAAGTCAATTTCCTCATCAATAAACTGGTCTTCGAGAATTTCAATGATTTCATCCTCACTGAAAAATCCTGATTTAGTAAGCAGACAGGTCAGGTATTCGATTTCTTCGGCTAAATCAGAATCCATTTGCCTCACCGGTCATCATCGCCGAATATTAAAAGACGGGTTACATTTCCCCTGTCAGTGAATCCTGCCATTACACGTGCTTCGCCGATTTTTGCAAGTGCAAAATCATCATGGGGCTTGAAACCGTAGCCCTTGAGTTTGGTGTATGATTCGAATGCAATTTTTGGATATATATTGAAATTCTTCTGGAATGTGTAGAATGTGTCTCTGAACTTCTTGGCGGAGTCGTTTTCCAGAATCATATCTGATTTGATAAGTACGAATATGTCCAGTCCATCCTGTGAAACCGCATAATAAGCATCCATGGCCAGGATCCCTGATGATACCATTGCTAATGTATGGCAGTCATCATAGGTTGCATTAAGAAGAGGGGTTGTGAATTCAGGAATTTCAAATTCCTCACCGACCGCTTTAATCTGTAAAGCAGATTCAATTAGCTTTTCTGTGAATATTTCCTCATTGTCCCATGCCCATGACCACTGTCTAGTTTCCTGCATGAAAAATCCGAGAATCTGAACCGGCAATACCATTTCCCCAAAGGTAAGCACTCCTTTTTCGATGTCCAGATTGCCGGTTTTATCACCTATTAATTCAGAGAGGTTTTCCTGTTTATCCAATGCCAATGCCCCGTATTTTGATAATATTGTTTTAAATGAATCCTGTTTTTCAATTGTAACTGGTTTTTCTATTTTTTTCAATTATAACACCTAAAATTCTAATTTTGAAATCCTGTCCATTGCTTCAATCGTGTTTTCAAGTGTGTTGAATGCTGTGAGTCTTAAGTATCCCTCACCGCTTGGACCGAATCCTGAACCCGGGGTTCCGATGACATTAGCTTCATTCAGGAGTACATCAAAGAAATCCCATGAATCCATATTGTTCGGAGTTTTAACCCAAATATACGGGGAGCTTACACCACCATAGACTTCCAGACCGATGTCGGTTAAGCTTTGACGGATGATTTTAGCGTTTTCCATATAGTAATCAATTACTTCCCGAATCTGTTTTTGACCTTCAGTGGAATAAGTTGCTTCGGCTGCCTTTTGAACAGGGTAAGATGCTCCGTTGAATTTTGTGGTCTGTCTTCTGTTCCATAGAGGATTGATTTCAACTTCACTGCCTTGGCTGTCATATCCGATTAATTGCTTTGGAACAACTGTGTATGCACAGCGGGTTCCGGTAAATCCTGCGGTTTTTGAATAACTTCTAAATTCAATTGCAACTTCCTTTGCACCTTCGATTTCATAAATACTGTGAGGCACATTGTCTTCAGTGATGAATGCCTCATAAGCGGCATCAAATAAAATAATTGCTTTATTTTCCTTTGCATAGTCAACAAATACTTTGAGCTGGTCTTTTGTTAGTGTTGTACCTGTAGGATTGTTGGGATAGCACAGATAAATTATGTCAACAGGTTCGTCAGGAAGTTCAGGGATAAATCCGTTTTCAGCATTGCATTTAAGGTATGTCAAACCTTCATACATACCGTCTTCACCCATTTCCCCTGTTCTTCCAGCCATTACATTGGTGTCAACGTATACTGTATAAACGGGGTCTGTTACTGCAATTTTGTTGTCTGTTCCAAAAATTTCCTGGATGTTGCCTGTGTCACATTTTGCCCCGTCACTGATGAATACTTCAGAGGTGTCAAGGGAAATGCCATATTTTTCATAGTCATTTTTAATAATTGCCTTGGCTAAAAATTCATAACCCTGTTCTGGACCGTAACCCCTGAATGTTTCACCGTCAGCCATTTGCCCAACCGCATCTCTGAACGCATTGACAACTGCCGGAACCAGTGGTTTTGTAACGTCCCCGATACCCATTTTAATCACATATGCATCAGGATTATTTTTTATAAATTCCTGTTCTCTTCTAGCCACCTCAACAAAGAGGTAACTGCTTTTTAATTTAAGATAGTTTTCGTTAATTTTAACAACCATGATTAATCCTCAAATAAAAATTTATTAATCCAATTTATATTTTATCCTTGCATATTATATAAAGTAACTGATTATGAAAACCAAACTGACAGAAAATACCTGAAAACATCAGATACCTGATAAAAAAGACTATTTGAATCATCATTAGTTTAAAATGAATCTTATTTAAAAAAAACAATGTTCAGTTAATATAATTTATCAGATTCGCATAATATAACCGAACCGATTGAAAACCAGATTAGTCTAATCAAAAACAAAAAAATTCATAAAAATATTTAAATTAATGAAAATATAC
Organism: uncultured Methanobrevibacter sp.; assembly: GCA_902772665.1. Taxonomy (GTDB): domain Archaea; phylum Methanobacteriota; class Methanobacteria; order Methanobacteriales; family Methanobacteriaceae; genus Methanocatella. The sequence goes on from CACYBU010000113.1 coordinate 4,525, forward strand.
ATAAATATATTATTAATATATTTAAATAAGGGTTGGGAAAAAAATGAATTTAATAACTATTTTAATATGGATAACTATTGTAATAATAGGTGCTATCGCCATAATAGTTGTTAAGCTACACTATAAAGGCGATGAACTAGAACATGAAGAAGGATCAATACTGCCAAATGCAAGCAGCATTACAGATCCAATATCAAGTGGAACAGAAAAATTACAAAACCACAACAATTCTCCAAAAACTGCACCTCAAAGTTTATCCCCCCAGAAAACCCAACAGCAAAGTTTATTTAAAAACAATACACCGCAAAAAAGTGATGACACCTACATCGTCCATGAAGTTGAAGAAAACAACCTGAACAATTACGAATACAAATCTCAAAATCAAGTATTGATTAAATATGACAATTCTGTTGAAAAAACACAGGAACCAATTAAAGAAAGCCAGATGGATATTATGACTCAAAATAAAAATACCTCCAACGACAATAAAAACGAAGAAACAAGTGAATTAAAAGACTTGTTCACAATTGACGAACTGATTAAAGAATCCAAAAGAAAAGACAGTGAAAGGGAAAAGGAATCACAGAAAATTCACCGTGAGGAAGACCCGGCTGAACTGGATGAACTTAAGGACAGCATTAAAAATAAAAATGAAGAACCACTCATTGAAGAGGTTATCATTGAAGATGAAAAAAATAATGAAGACAAAAAAGAAAAAACCATCAATGACCTGATTAATGAAACTCCGAAAAAAGAAAGCAAACCCCAAAAAACCCCATCTGCACTATCACAAAAAGATGTTGATGAAGCCATAAGCGAAGCAGCTAGAGAAAGTAAAGAAGAAAAAATTGTAAGTATTTCCGAAGGCAATAACATTACTGAAGTCGTGCTGGATCCTCAAGAAGAAGAACCTATTTCCGAACCCGCACTTAAAACTCCAAACAAAGTTGACAAACCTCCAAAATCACCTGTTGAAGATAGTGAAGAAGAGGAAATGGACTTAGATTATAGAAATGATATAAAAAGAGTCAAAAAGAAAATCAGAAGTTCAAAACTCTATCAGGAAGTTAAAGAAAGAATCACTCCTGAAAGAGAGGAAATCCCAGAAATGGAGAATCCACAGGAATCATACATCCGTTCGGTAAATGAATATGAAGACGAATATGCACCAATAATAAACGAAACACACATCGAGTATGAGGATGCAACCTATGAAGATTACCATAATCACAGAATCAGACAGGAAAATACTAGACGCGTGTTTAAAAATGCAATGAATTCACCTGAAACCCCTGCAATAACTGAAATTAAAGACAAACCTGCAAGAAACAACATCAAGATTAATTTAAACAATAATGAGGTTGTTCTTAAAAAAGGAGATGAAATCATCTTCAACTATGACGGTGACACCTATTCAAGTCAGGTTTATGCAATAAACGGTGATGACATCTCCGTTAAATACAGACGTAAAAAAATTAAAATTAAACCGAATGATGTTAAAAAGATATATTAAAAATAATATATCTCTTTTTTTACTTATTTTTCCTGATGATTTATCCTGTATTCACCGTTTTCAACAATATATTTCGGCACACTAATTTTTAAAGAGCGAATAATGTTTAAATAAAAATCATCAAGTTCCCTGTCTGCATAAGGGTATGTGAATTCGAAAATGTAGAGATTATTGTCCTCCACATACAGAAATTCGTTTCTTCTAATCTGATTTTCACCATCTGAAAAAGATGAAATAATCATATAGTAAATATTGTCGTTGATTGGGATGAAATCCGAATTGATTACATTAATCTTTTCATTGGATGCAATATTCTTTTCAATGTCGGCCATGATATCGGGAAGTCCCACAAGTGTGGGGGTTGTTGAAAACTTAATTGACATTGGAATTTTAGTATTCACCAGATAGAGTTCTGTAAATTCATCCCTTGTGTTGACGGCTTCGAAATCCTCCGGCATCTTGAGTGTTGAAAATCCATTTGTAAACATGGTCAAGTTCATCACCTCATTTGTGTGCGAAATAAAAAATCAGCCCATCATCAGCAATTTCATCAAGACGCGCAAATCCGACCCTTTCAAACTGGACAATATCTCCAACTTTCAAATCCTTCAATGCACCTTCACCAAGACCTGTTTTAACTGATGCGTCATCCATGACTATTTTAACATTAACATTGTCTTCAACCGGAACCCACTGAATGATTCTGGCCTTAACTGCCCTTGCATCTTCAAAGGAAGTTGAGTGGTATGTGATTTCATCACTGTTAATGTCAACGTTGACGGCATCCATCAAACGGAATATTCCCTCAGTGATGTCTGAATCTGCAAGATAAGCTTCCCCATCGAATGGTAGAATCCTGTTTCCCCGGTCCATGTGATCTGCATGAAGCGGTCTTTCAATGTTGATTTTACCATCCTCATAACCTTTAACTTCAATTTTTACAGGGTTCTCGCAGAAAAAATATCTGTTTGCTATCGGTTCGATGATATTGCGGTTCTGACCATAGATTTTCTTCCAGCTGATTGCTGAGTCGGCCATTTTAACACCGATTTCTATAATCAAATCATAGATTGTTTTGGCCTGAATTCCTCTTCTTGCAATTGCCCTTAATGTACCTAGTCTCGGGTCATCCCATCCAGAGTATGTTCCGTTTTCAATGCCTTCCTTAGCTTTTGAGGTGCTGAGTGCAATGTCCTCCATTTTGAGTCTGCCGTAGTGGATATATTCAGGCACTTCCCAACCCATATGGTCATAGAGGTATTTCTGCTTTTCTGTGTTTGCAAGATGGTCTTTTCCCCTTAAAACATGAGTCAGTCCCATCAGGTGGTCATCCACAGATACTGAAAAATTCATCATCGGATAAATCCTGTATTTTGTACCAAGACGAGGATGCTCCTCATCTGCCAGTCTCATTGCAACCCAGTCACGAATAGCAGGGTTTTTGTGGTTGATATCAGTTTTTACCCTGAGTACGGCTTCACCGACTTCCATAGTATCGAATTTATCCCATAAATCCAGATTCTCTTCAACGGAGTTGTCCCTACATGGACATGGTTTGCAGCTATCCTTAAGTTCCTTGAATTCTGCACCGTCACAGGTGCACATGTAGGCTGCGTCCTTTTCAATCATCTGGCGGGCAATATCATAATAAATTTCAAACCTGTCTGACTGATAAACGACCTCATCGGCTTTAACCCCAAGCCATTCCAAATCTTCGGGAATCATTTCATATGCCGGTTCAAATACCCTTTTGGGGTCGGTATCCTCTATTCTCAGTATCAGTTTGCCGTTGTGTCTTTTAACATATTCGGCATTCGGCACGGCAGCACGGGAGTGTCCAATGTGCAGCGGTCCGCTTGGGTTTGGAGCGAATCTGAGGACAACGTTTTCATGTGTGCCCGGAAGTTCCTGCAATCCGGTTTCCTTAGCCTTGGGCTTTTTGGTTTCCACTTCAACACCCAAATTTTCCATTTCCAAAGCCTGCTCCTCTAAAGATAAAGCATTAACTTTTGCTACAATTTTACCGGACAATGGACCTATTTCTTTTGCCCTGCTTCTAAGTTCAGGTTCATTTGACATGATTGAACCCATTACGGCACCGGGATTTGCAGACCCCTTATGCTTGGCCGCATTGAGTAAAGCATGTTTATAGACAATCATTTCTAATTCATTCATTTAATCATCACAATTTAAATTTGTAAAAAAACAAGTAATTTTATATTTATCGGCAATGTTTAAAATAGTTAATGTTTCAGGCCGAATTTGAAAAGCCCTTTAAAAAAATTAAAGGTCCTCGGAAAAAAGGAAACTAAGATGGTTTAAAATCATCTTTTCCTTTAATAAAGTTGAAAGCCAATATTTTTACGTTTTTTGCACCATTATAACATTCATTGTCAAATGTGACAAAATCAACAGGATAATTAGTGTTATATGCAAAATCATGACAGTCTAGAACAATATTTCTATCTGCATCCTTAACTCATTCACTGTTTAGCATTGAATCGATTGCTGAATACTGATTAACTCTAGGAGGAGTTAATTGTATAATTCCTATCAAAAAGTTTTCTATTATTTGTTGAATCAAGTGCCAAATCTTACAAACAATCTATTGAATTAGCAATATTAAAGAATAACACTTGTGATTCAAATCATATATTCCTATTCCAGAAAGATTCAATAGAACTTTTTGCATCTTCTCTTTTTCTATCACCATAATTTTTTATAGCAAACTCAAACAAATCACTGAGAATATAACTCTTTTGTTGGATTCGTCAATAATAATTTCAAATCCCTAATAAACTCTGAAAGATTAATAATTTTCTCATAATACCTATTATTAAATTCATCAGCAACATTAGCAGACCAATAATATTCAGAATAGGTATTAAATGCATCTTTTGCTTTCGGATATATTGAATTAATATAGAACACATATGAATAGCAACACACGTGTCAAAAAATGCTTTAACCATTAAATCCACCAGCTAATTTACTTGTTATTTCTTTTATAACCTCTTTATCATAGAATTCACTAGGAATTGTTACTTGGCCATAATAATAATCATGCATATTACCCCAATATATTAAAAATTGTTTTGATTTAATTTCATATTCATCGGATTTTACTAATTTAGCAAATAAAAGATCTTCAAATGCATTGAAAAAATCCATAAAGAAACTTTCATGAGCAATTATTTCATCTGGACGATCCATTAAATCAGCATACATTTCACATATCTACATGTGAAAATAACATTCTCTGTCATGACCTTCAGTTTTTAATTTTCTAGAAAAATCAATATATGCATTATAGAATTCCTATTTTATATTTCTTTCATGTTAATAAAGAAAATATTTTGAGAATCAATGCTTTAAATTTATTATATACCTTTTGCATAGCCTCATTAAAATTATATGGAATATTTGATTGTACACTTATATTTATCATTTTTTTCACATCATATATTTTTAGAATGTAAAGGTATAGTAGTATTACTAATTATGAAATAAGTATTAATTAAATGTTTTCATCAATACACAGAATCATCACTGAAAAAGCCCAAATTAAAAACAACCAACAATACATCTGGTTAAGTTCTTACCACCGATAGTCTACTTGAATAATAATGTATATCTACGTAGTATATAAAGATTTCCTTTAATTAAAAAACAGTACCATCCGATAGCTAAATTTATCCCATATCAACCATATTTAATCAAATACAAAAAGGAAAATGATTAACTGAAAAAACATTAAGTTATTATCTTAAAAGATACCAATGTTAAATCAAGAGGGGATTGAAATGAGACTTGGAAAAACAAACCTTAAAGTAAACAAAAATGGATTTGGAGCACTTCCAATCCAACGAAGAAACGAAAAAGACTCCATCGAAATATTAAAAACCGCCTATGAAAACGGCATTGACTTTTATGACACTGCACGTTTTTACACAGATAGTGAAGAGAAACTTGGAAAAGCTTTTAAGAATGTCCGTGAAGACATATGCATTGCATCAAAAACCGGAAGTGAAACTCCCGAAGAATTCTGGAAGGATTTGGAAACATCACTTAAAGAATTGAAAACAGATTATCTTGACCTTTATCAATTCCACAACATATCATTTTGCCCGAAAAAGGAGGATGACATGTATCAAGTAATGCTTGATGCTAAAAATCAGGGTTTAGTCAACCATATCGGAATTACCACCCACAGGATTACACATGCTTATGAAGCACTTGAAAGCTGTCTTTATGAAACCCTACAATATCCGTTTTCCTATTTAAGTGGCGAAACCGAAATTGAACTTGTTGAAAAATGCGCAAAAATGGATGTGGGTTTTATTGCGATGAAAGCGATGGCAGGAGGATTGATAAAAAATTCAAAGGCAAGTTTCGCCTATATCAATCAGTTTGATAATGTCCTGCCGATATGGGGAATTCAAAAGCTTGAAGAACTTAACGAATTTCTCTCATACGATGAAAACACAATTTTAACCGATGAGTTGAAAGCGGATATTAAAGATGATAAAAAGGAACTTGGAGAAAACTTCTGCAGAGGCTGCGGATACTGCATGCCATGTCCTGAAGGAATCAACATCAGTTTATGCACCAGGATGTCATTGTGGATAAGGCGTTTCCCGACAGAACCTAACATGGATGAGAGAACACAGAAGATAATGGAACAGACTAATGACTGTAGTAAATGTTATTCATGTGTTGACAAGTGTCCGTATAAACTGGATATTCCCGCACTTCTAAAGGAGAATTACGAGGATTACATTAACGTTTTGAAAGGAAGGAGAATAATATGAGGCAGTGCATTGAAAACCCGGATGAAGTTGACTGGAGAGGATTCTGGGCAGAAAGACTTGAAGGTAAAATCACCAAGGACTGGGATGCTGCAGCTCCTGGATTTTACAAAAGAACAAGAAATGATGACTATCAGGATGCACTTTTTGACAAATTAATCCTTAATGAAAAAGATACTGTACTTGATGTAGGCTGCGGTGAGGGAACCATTACAATACCGATAGCCCGTCAGGTTGAAAAGGTAATCGGGATTGATTCATCCCCTAAAATGCTTGAATATCTAAAAAAAAGAGCCCGTGAGAATAATATCGAAAATATCGAAACGGTTCTAAAACCGATTGAAGAGATAACCTATGAGGAAATCGGAGATGTGGATGTTGTAGTCTGTTCAAGGTCGCTGAACGGGATCCTACCTGTTGAGAAAGTGCTGAGTGAATTGAACAAAATTGCGAATAAATATGTTTTCATAACAGTTTTCGGACCTGAAAACAAAAAAATCGAAAAGGACTTTGACCGGGAACTTGGAGTTAAAACCGAAGATTTCCCAGATTACAATTATCTGTTTAATATTCTCTTCAATATGGGAATTTACGCTAATGTCGAGAGATTTGACCTGAAAAGTTACCGTGAATACGATAGTGTCGAAGAGGCTATGGACAACGGTAAATTCAGAGTTGATTTATACTGTGATGAGGAAAAAGAATTGTTAAAAGAGTATTTGGAAAAAATCCTGACTTATGACTGTGAAACAGGAAAATACTATAACGTCAAGGACAAGGCAGACTGGGTAATGATTTGGTGGAAAAATTAAATGGGATAAAACCCATTTGTTTCATATTTAATTTTCAACCATCTTGCAAGCATTTTATCTGCTAAAACATATTCTTTATTTATGAATTCTATGATTCCCTGGTTTAAAAGTGAATCAATGAATCTAGTAATACTGGATTTTGAATATCCCAATTCATTATCAAGTGTAAATCTTGTTGCACCATTGTTTTCTAAAAGATAGATTATAAAATCTTTTTCCCCCTGGCTTAATCTTCCCCAGATGTAAATCCACATTATAGCAACCTGGTCTATGTTTAATTGAAGAGTCTGTTTAATTATTTTTTCATCACATACAATATTATTAGGCAATACTGAGGATAAACTATTGATATATAATGGAATTCCCATAGTGCATGAATAAAATCTTTTAAATCCCTCATCAGTGAATTGCAGATTATTTGATTTTTCTTTTATATATTGTCTTGTTTCATCATATGTAAAAGGCTCTATATTTATTTGTATTAATCTTCCTCCAAAAGCACCCTCCTGTCCATTAATCATATTAATGATATCTGAAGTTTTGGAAACAGAACCTGTGAAAATATAACCTACATTGAATTGTTTTTGTGTGAAACTCCTAATTAACCAAAAGAATGCTTCAGGATTATCAATGTTTTTGAGAAGTTGAAATTCATCAATGGCAATTAAAAATCCATTTATTTTATCACTGCCATCTACGATATTTTGAGGCAATTCCATTACAAATTTAGATAACTCCTCATAATTATCAGAAATAACAGGAATAGGAATATCCAATACGTGAGAGGCATCTGAAAAATCATAATTTATCAGTCGTAATTTATCAATATGGGATTTAATTGTATTGCATAATTTTTCATACGAGGTCATGTCATTAGAAATTGTTTTATTTATAGAGTCTAGAATTTCTTTTAAAACTTTTTCTTCAGTTAATTTGCCTTTTTGTCTTCCTACAATTTCAGACAAATCAATGAAAACCGTTAATATATCACTACTTTGATCATTGAATATTTTTCTAAGTAAAAATGTTTTACCAACACCCCTATACCCTGTTATCAACAGTTGAGGAGGAATATCTAATTTAATTGTTGAAATTTGAGTATTAATCATATTAATATCTTTTACTCTATTAAAAAAATATTTATCAATATCCTTTGGCATGGAAACCGGCATTATTTTCATTTTAAAACCTCGCAAAAATTATCTTTTTTATTTGAACTAGTTCTTCAACATCGAACAAATTCTATTTAATAAAACATAATATATATAATTATCTCAAGAAACATGTTCGATTAAATCGAACATATATCATCTAATGAAATAAAAGGTAAAAAATTATTGAATAGAATAAGTTCGATTAAATCGAATACAATCCATCAGATGAAACAGATGGTAAAAATTTAAAAAAAAAGACATCATATTGGGAGGTGATGACCACACCCAATATCAGCAATTGTTTTAATCACTTTTAATCATGGTTTTAGATTTATGTCTACAAATGATATTATCAAACATTAGTTTCAATCTTTTACAATTTAAAGAATATCATAAGTCATAATTTAAAATCAACTTTATTTTTTACATGATTAAAACTTAAAAATAACTTTGTCTCTGAATTTGAAAACAATTTACCAATAGTGAACTCAACAGTATATTGATAAGTCTAACTATTTACTATAATGAGGAAATATAAAGAACTTGTAAAAAATAAGTAGTCATGAGTGCAGGATTAAAATATTAAAGAAATAAGAAATATTAGTTAATTTATAATCTAATAAGATTCTGTATCTACTAAATCTGTATACTAAACTATCTAACTACAATAACTTCGAATAAAAATAACAGAACCTGATTTTAGATTAAAAGTATTAGAAAAAATATTAAATTATAATTCGACAAAAACTAGAATTAAAAATTATAAAAATTTTTCTGCTTCAATCATAAATTCTTCAGCATTATTAAATACAATCATTAGCAATGATTTCATCAATATCATCAACAACATCATAATCAGCAGCTTCTCTTAAAGATTGTGTGCTTGACGAATATTTAGAGACTTTTCTGTCAAAAAAATCATTTAAAACATACTCTTGACCAAAAAATGAAATAACACCTGCATGAGTTTTAGGTTTAAATTCCTTTTTAATCAGTAATGCTTTAGCAACATTGAACATACAATAATAACATGCACTAACACTGGTAGAAAATTACCTAACATCATACAATGCCTTAGCAGAAATCAATTTATCATTTGCTTTATTCATATATTCCTCAATTTCAGACAAGAACTTCCCCCTCCGCTAAAACATTTGATAAAAATGAATAATGTTGTGCAGTATTGAATCTTTCTGTAGTCATTATGTGAGCAGAAATCAATTCT
>CACYBU010000114.1 GCA_902772665.1 uncultured Methanobrevibacter sp.
AGGTTGTGGGCATGGAATTTTACATAAATTAATTGCAGAATGTATGGATGAACTTGGAATTCAGGAAAGATGTGTTATGATATCCCCAGTAGGATGTTCCGTATATGCATATTTCTACTTTAACTGTGGAAATTTCCAAACTGCACATGGAAGAGCACCCGCAGTAGCTACAGGCATCTCAAGAGCTGAAGATAATGCAATTGTAATGAGTTATCAAGGTGATGGGGATTTAGCTTCCATTGGTTTAAACGAAACCCTCCAGGCTGCAAACCGTGGAGAAAAAATTGCAGTATTTTTCGTCAACAATACTGTTTACGGAATGACCGGTGGACAAATGGCTCCTACCACATTAATCGGTGAAAAAACAGTTACATGTCAGACCGGAAGGGATCCTGATTATACCGGACACCCGACCCACATGTGTGAACTGATCAATACATTAAAGGCACCAGTGTTCATTGAAAGAGTTTCACTTGCAAATCCCCTGAAAATCAGACTTGCAAAATATGCAATCAAACAGGCACTGACCGTTCAAAAGGAAGGCAAAGGATATTCATTTGTAGAAGTATTATCACCTTGTCCTACTAACTTAAAACAGGACGTTGCAAGCGCACAGAAATTTATTGAAGATCAAATGGAAAAGGAATTCCCTGTTAAAAATTTCAGAAATAACTTATACACAAAAGAACCCGTCATAAGACCTGCCAGCGATTTTTCAACCGAATCACTTGACAGGATATTTAATGTTGACAGAATTGACGGTTCAAGTTACGTTGATGAAGACATCAAACCGCTGAGCATTAAAGTTTCAGGATTCGGAGGTCAGGGAGTTTTAAGTGCAGGACTCACAATAGCCCAAGCTGCATGTGCCGAAGGAAAACATGTATCATGGTACCCCAGTTACGGACCTGAACAGAGAGGGGGGAAATCAAACTGTTCAGTTGTAATTTCAAATGAAACCATAGGCACACCTGTTGTTGATGACATTGACATTCTTATTGCATTGAATAAACCTTCACTTGCACAGTTCTCACAGGACGTGAAAGATGGAGGAGTCATACTTTATGACGCCAATATAGGTGAGTTTGAAACTGACAGAAATGTTAAGGTTATCCCTATGCCATGTGTTGATATTGCAGAAGAACATGGGAATGCAAGAACTGCAAACACCGCACTTTTAGGTGCATTAACTGAATTGAGTGATGTTTTAAAAGCTGAATCTTATGAAAATGCAATTCGTGAAATGTTTGCATCCAAACCAAAAGTTATTGATGTAAACATTGAGGTTTTAAAAGCAGGAGCTGAATGGATTAAAAACAATTCTTAGTGTGATTCAATGACATATAAAGAAAATAGTAAAAAATATATGGAAAATTACGATTTAAGTATAGGAGATACTGTCAAAGTGCATAAGGAAGATATTTCCTATACAGGTATTTTACTTGACCGTCCCGAAGATGCTGAAGACGGATATCTTGTTTTGAAATTGTCAAGCGGATACAATATTGGTGTAGCCATTGACAATACCACAGCGGAACTAATTGAAAAAGGGGATAAGCCAAAAATCGGTTATGATGAAGAAGAAATTCCATATGACAATTCAAAGCAGGACATTTCAATAGTATCAACCGGAGGTACAGTGTCATCCGTTATTGATTACCGTACCGGTGCTGTTCATCCCAAGTTTACCGCTTCAGATCTTGTCAAGGCCAACCCGGAATTACTGGATTATGCCAACTACAACGTTAAGGCACTGTATAACATTTTAAGTGAAAACATGAAACCTGAATACTGGGTTAAAGCAGCGAAAGAAGTTGCAGGAGATATTTCTGACGGTGCGGACGGTATTGTAATCGCCCATGGAACTGATACAATGCACTATACTTCAGCAGCATTGAGTTTCATGTTAAAAACACCTGTTCCTATCATCATTACAGGAGCTCAGAGAAGTTCAGACAGACCTTCAAGTGATGCCAATATTAATCTGATTGATTCAGTTATCGCTGCAAAATCAGACATTGCAGAGGTATGTGTCTGTATGCATGGAAGTTTAAATGATGAATATACATACCTTCACAAAGGAACCAAAGTCAGGAAGATGCACACTTCAAGAAGAGATACCTTCAGAAGCATAAACGCTCAGCCGATTGCTAAAATTCAAAATAAAAAAATTAACATTAACCCTGATTACAGTTATACCCGACGCGGAGTCAATGAACTGGAATTGAACACATCCATTGAGGAAAAAGTCGGATTTATTAAAAGTTTCCCGGGCATTTCAAAAGACTACATTGAATACCATATAGATAAAGGTTATAAAGGTCTTGTTATTGAGGGAACCGGTCTCGGGCATGTTCCGGATAACTTGATTGACTCATTTAAAAGAGCTCATGATGAAAACATTCCGGTGATTATGACATCACAATGTCTTTACGGCAGAATCAACATGAATGTCTACTCAACCGGACGTGAAATCCTTGATGCCGGAGTGATTTCCGGATTGGATATGACTCCTGAGACAACTTACGTCAAGTTATGCTGGGCATTAGGTCAAAGTGATGATTACAGTAAAGTAAAAGAGATTATGCAAACAAATTTTGCAGGTGAATTCAGTGAGAAATCCACAATCAGGGATTTTTTAAACTAGGTGGTTAATATGGATTATGATAAATTAGGATTAAAAATGGGGCTTGAGATTCATCAACAGTTAAACAGCGAACATAAATTATTCTGCTCCTGTAAAACAGAACTTGTTGATGATGATTTTGATGAGCTTGTTCAAAGAAAATTAAGACCAACCCAGTCAGAGCTTGGTGAAATCGACAGAGCTGCTTTACAGGAATCTTTAAGAGGCCTTAATTTCAAATATGAAAACTTTGAAAATCACACCTGCCTTGTTGAAAACGATGATGAACCACCACACAGTTTAAATGAAGAAGCACTTGACATCTGCATTACCATTGCATGTTTAATGAATATGCATATTGTTGATGAATTCCATACAATGCGTAAACAGGTTATTGACGGAAGTAATACTGGAGGTTTTCAGAGAACGGGAATGGTTGCAACAGACGGATATCTGGAAACTCCCTATGGAAAAGTAGTTATCGAAAGTTTAGGTCTGGAAGAGGATGCTGCAAGAAGAGTTGAAACCAAAGACGGATTCACAGAATTCAGATTAGACCGATTAGGAATACCTCTGGCTGAAATTACAACAGATCCTTCAATGCACCACCCTGATCAGGTCAGAGAAGTTGCATATATGCTTGGACAAATCTTAAGAAGCACCAATGTTAAAAGAGGTCTTGGAACAATCAGACAGGACTTGAACATTTCCATTGCCGAAGGAGCACGTGTTGAAATCAAAGGTGTGCAGGACCTGGATTTGATGGCTGAAATTGTAAACCGTGAAGTTGAAAGACAGCTGGCCTTAATTGACATCAGAAAAGAACTTCAAGCAAGAAACGCTGAAGTGCTTGATGAAATTCACACATTGGATGATTTATTTGTAGATACCGAATCAAAAATTTTAAAATCAGCTGAAACCATTAAGGCAGTGGTTTTAAAAGGATATAATAGTTTAATTGGTCGTGAAGTACAGCCTAAAAGAAGATTCGGTACTGAAATTGCAAGTTACGCTAAAAAACGTGGAGTATCTGGTATTTTCCATTCAGATGAATTGCCTGCTTATGGAATTACACAGGAAGAAGTTGACAAAGTATCTGACTTTTTAGATATTGGTGAAAATGATGCCTTTATTATTGTGGCTCATGATGAAAACATTGCTGTTTCAGCTTTAGAAGAAGTTAAAAGAAGAGCTGCAATGGGTTTGGACGGTGTTGTTGAAGAAACCCGTAAAGCATTGGATGACGGAAATACTGAATATATGAGACCGCTTCCAACCGCAAACAGAATGTATCTTGAAACCGACATTCCACTGTTTAAAATTACTTCTGACAGAATTAAGCCGATAGCAAATAATCTTCCTGAATTACCTGATGTTAAACAGGCCAGAATCATTGAAGAATACAAGTTAAGTGAAGATTTGGCAACACAACTCGTTAAAAGACAGAAAGCAGACATGTTTGAAAACATATTGGCGGAAGTTGATGTGGATGCGACACCTGTTGCTTCACTTCTTGCATATGATTTGCGTGAAATCAAAAGGGAAGGCCATGACATTAGTGTCCTGACTTTTGATCACTTTAAAGGAATATTCATATTGCTGGCTGAGGGTAAAATCGCAAAGGACAGTGTACGCAAACTGGCTATTGAAATAATTAAAACACCAGATTCTGACATTTCAGAGATTGCAGAGAAAAACAGTCTTGTCATGATGAGTGAAGACGATGTGCATAAAATTATTTCAGACATTGTTGCTCAGAATGAAGGAATGGTTCGTGAACGTCAGATGGGTGCGATGGGTCCTTTAATGGGAATGTGCATGAAACAGCTTAAAGGAAAAGCCGACGGAGGACTTGTTAACAAAATTGTTCGCGAAGAAATTCAAAAATTAATTTAAGGAAACTCACAGGAGTTTCCATAACTCATTTTTTAAAATCATCACTGATAGCCACTTTATTAAGCCAAACAATTATTTAAGAATCACACTCACACATCCATCATAATCAAAAAAACTGAAATATTGAACCATTAATTTTAATTAATATTTTACAAATAATATAATTGAGAGGATTAATATGAATGAATATGACATTATTATAATCGGTGCCGGTCCAGGTGGTTTAACTGCGGGAATATATGCGGGACGTCAGGGAACTCGAAGTCTAATTATTGACCGTGACCTTGCAGGAGGAATCGGGCGTGAAGTTCCAGAGATGGAAAACTATCCTGGTTTTGACAACATTTCAGGTCTTGAACTGATTGAGAAAATGAAAGCACAGGCAACTAAAAACTGTGATTTGAAGGAAATGGAAGAAGTTAAAGAGATTAAAGAGACTGATGAAGAATACCGTTTCACAGTTAATACATCTAAAGATACATACAAATCCAAGGCAATCATTCTTGCAACAGGAAGCTCGCACAGACATCTCAACGTAAAAGGCGAAGAGGAATTCAAAGGAAAAGGCGTGAGTTACTGTGCAACATGTGACGGTTTTTTCTTTACAGGACGTGACATTATCATAGTCGGCGGGGGAAACAGTGCCCTTCAGGAAGCATTATATTTAAAAAACCTTGGAGCCTATGTGAGTGTTGTTCACAGAAGAAGTGAGTTCAGAGCTCAAAAGCACCTGCAAGACCAGATAAAAAAAGCAGAAATTCCCACCATTCTCAATGCCACCGTTGAAGAGATAAAAGGAGATGTACTGGTTGAATCAGTTACACTTAAGGATACTCAAACTGGAGAGTTAAGAGAACTTTCAGTCAACGGAGTTTTTATAAGTGTTGGATATATACCTCACAGTGAACTTGCAGAACAGATGAACATTGATTTGGATGAAACTGGACATATCATCATTGACAAGGAACAGAAAACCAATGTCAACTATGTATATGCAATAGGTGATGTCTGCGTCGGATTGAAACAGTGGGTAGTTGCATGCGGAGAAGGTGCAGTTGCTGCAAATTCCGCATTTGAAGACCTGCAATAATCAGTTATAGCGATCCTTTAAAAAAATGTAAATAAAGAATGCTATAAGCAATACTACAATTACCGGCAATAGCCACATGAATAATTTAAACAATATTACTGCTACAAAAATAGCAATTATGATAAATAATAAATCTTGAAGTTCCATGTAATTCAAATATATTCGTTGTAATATATAAACTTTAAGTGAGGAATTTTTCCAAAATTTGAATAAACTATAATAAATAAAAAAACTAAAAATAATATTATTATATTTTGATGGAGCATAACATGACAATTATAGTAGTTAATAACAAGGGCCAATATAATCATAGAATTGCTAGAAGTTTACAATACCTTAAAATTCCATCCGAACTTGTTTCAAATGATTTAAGCGTTGAAGAAATTAAAGCTAAAAATCCAATCGGACTGATTTTAGGTGGAGGACCTTCTCTTGAAGGTGCAGGTAATAGTGAAGAATATATCAAAAACATTGACATTCCAATTTTAGGAATCTGTCTTGGCCATCAGTTAATTGCTAAAACCTACGGTGGTGAAGTCACCACTTGCGATACTGAAAGTTATGCTCAGGTTAAAATTAATATCAACAATGATGAAAATTTATTTAAAGGTTTGGCTCCTGAAATGGACGTGTGGTCTTCACATAAAGATGAAGTGAAAACTATCCCTGAAGATTTTGAAATTCTCGCCAGTTCCACATTGTGTGATGTTGAGTCTTTTAAACACAAAGACAGGGATGTATATGGAATCCAATTCCACCCGGAAGTGCATCATACTCCAAAAGGTGAAATAATCTTTGAAAACTTTTATGAAATCTGTCAAAAATAGGTGGTATAAATTATGATTGATAATGCTGATGATTTAAGAGACAAAGCAAATGAATTTAAAACCGGTTTAAAAAAACAATACATTAACATTCCGATTGGCGATGAAGAATACGGATTTAGAATCTCCGGAATCGGCGCTAAATCTGTTAAATTAGAAAAATATGTTAAATATGATGATATCTTCGAAGCCATTGAATCCGGAAACGACAATGGTCTGGAAGCTATGATTAAACAGACAATTGAAGATTACGAAGAAGAATCCGACGAGGAATAAAATGTTAAGTCCAAAAGAATTTATTGACGAATCAGTTGCAAAAATTAAAGAACAGATTGGTGATGAAAAAGCAATTATTGCATTATCCGGTGGAGTTGACAGTTCTGTATGTTCAGTACTTGTTCAGGAGGCTATCGGTGATAATTTAACTGCAATATTTGTTAATCATGGTCTTTTAAGAGAAGGTGAAGTCGAAGAAGTAACCAATACTTTTAAAGACAGACTAAACTTTGTTTACGTTGATGCATCAGATGAATTTATGGACGCACTTGAAGGCGTGGAAGACCCTGAAGAGAAAAGAAAAATCATCGGAAAAGTATTTATCGATGTATTTGAAAGGGAAGCTAAAAAAGCCGATGCCAAATATCTGGTACAGGGAACAATTGCACCTGACTGGATTGAAACCAAAGGTGAAATCAAATCCCACCACAATTTAGCCCTTCCAAGTGGAATGGTTTTGGAACTCTGCGAACCTATTCGTGACCTGTATAAAGACGAAGTAAGAGAAATAGGAGATGAATTAGGATTGCCTGCAACTACAGTTTACAGACAACCTTTCCCAGGACCGGGTCTTGGAGTACGTGTTGTCGGAGCACTTACAAGAGAAAACGTTGAAGTTTGCAGAAAAGCAAATAAAATTGTCTGTGATGAAATCGAAGCTGCAGGAATCGACAAGGACGTATGGCAATACTTCGCTGTTTTAACTGATACCAAAGTTACCGGTGTGAAAGGAGACCAGAGAGATTTCGGATACCTCGTTATAGTTAGAGTAGTCAACTCAATTGATGCTATGACTGCATCGGTTGCCGAACTTCCTTGGGAAGTCATACAAACCATTTCAAAAAGAATCACTTCTGAAATTTCAGAAGTAACCCACGTTGCCTTATCCATCAGTGATAAGCCTCCTGCAACCATTGAATTCTGTTAAAAATAAAATACTGGACCCAGTATTTATTTACTTTTTTTAATTATTATGAAAACTACAAAAAATGCTTATTTAGCCAAGTTAACAGAACAGATTCAAATGAAATCTGTTAAGATTGGGAAAAATCTCGAAGGAACCACCCCTCCATCAGTTTTTATCGGAAGATGGTCTTATCCCAAAGTCTATGCCGGACCAATGATGAGTTCTCAAATGGGAGATACACATATTATGGACTCTCCTGAAGACTGGATTGGGCAGAATAAGACACAGGAAGACATTATCAACTACAGAATGGGTTTAGTTAGAGGAAAACAGTTAATCAGAATTGATGATTTAGAAAACCCTTTCGTTGAAAAACTTCAAGACATCTCGCTTGCATCCAAATCAATTGACAGTGAAGCAACATTCGGTCGAAGACCAAGGGGGTCAATGCTTACAGAGGACAGTACCCCTCATGGTCCGAGTGCAGTCATTGAGAAATTTGACATTGATGCGGTGAGATGGGACAGGCAGCTTGAAAAGACATTTTATGATACTGATTTAAAAGCAACTGAAGCTGTTTTAAATCTGCATAATAAAGATGTGCCTTTTACCGCAATGCAAAAAGCGTTTTCCGTTGGTGCAATTGGAACTAAAAACAGAAGAAAACTTGTTCCGACACGCTGGTCAATTACCGCCTGTGATTCAACATTGGCGGATGAATTTTTAAAAGATGTTAGAAAATACGATATTCTTGACACTTACAGAGTATTTGAATTCGGAGCGCTGAATACCTATTATGTAATCATTTTAACACCGACTGAATGGCAATATGAATGGTATGAAGCATTCATTAAATTAATAAAAAATGAAGAGTTAATGTTTTCAGATTATGAAACAAATGCAGGTAAAAAAGAATATTCACGAGTTGGAGGATGTTATTACACTGCAAAAATGGTGGTTCTTGATTATCTCGCTCAAATTAAAAAACAGTCAGGAGTACTGATTTTAAGAGAAGCATACGAAGATTATGTTCCACTAGGTGTTTTCAACGTGAGGGAAAATATTAAAGAAGCAATGATGAAACCTTACATTGAATTTGAAACATTAGATGACTGTTTAAAATATGCTGGAACTAAACTTAAACTTCCTATTAACAGATTTGTTAAAAACGGAACATTATTAAATGAAATGCTTCACACAAAACAGACCACACTTGACACGTACTTTAAAAGTGAAAACAATGTTTAAATTCAAAACACCCTCAGATAAAACCTTAAAAATAATGTCTGAAGTTGCAAAAGGCAACGGGAAAAAAGACTATGAGAAAAGCTGCATTGGTAAAATTAAAGATTTGACTGCCAAAAAACATGTCAAAATAACTTCAAGCGGCAATAACAGTATTTTCATTGCACTTTCAGCAATTGAAGGCGACATTATCATACCGGATCAGGGAGGATGGCACGGATTTAAACAGATTGCCCGATTCCTAAACAAAAACATAATAACCGTGAAAACCAATTCTGGATTAATCAATACAGATTATCTGGATGAACTGGAAGTTGATGAATCATCAGCACTGATTTTTACAAGTTTTGCAGGGTATTGTGCCGAGCAGGACATCAAATCAATTACAGGATACTGCAAAAGCAATGACATTTTAACAATTGAAGATGCCTCTGCGGGAATCGGAGATTCAAAAAATAATTTAGGAAAACATTCAGATATTATTCTTGCATCCACCGGTTCTCCAAAAATCATCAATGTCGGAAGCGGAGGATTTATCGCAACCGATGATGAAGAAATTTTCAAAAAAACTGCACTGCCACAAAAATTGAGTAAAACATCACAAATTATATGCAGTGGTATAGATAATGAACTTGATAATGTTACATTTAATCTTGAAGTTGCATTAAATGCAACCGCCCATGTAAAAAAACACATACCCCACACATTGCATGCAAATAAACGAGGACTAAATGTAATTATACCTCATGATAATGCTAAGTCAATATGTTGGGATTTGAAAAAAACACTAAACACAGATAAAAAAGGATTTATTACCACATGCCCGAATTACAATCGTGTAAAACAAAAGGCAATATGTATTGAAATAAAAAATCTGAACAGAACATGTCTTGAAAATAAATATTTGGATGAAATTATTGATACTGTCATGAATCAACTGTGAGTTTAGTGATTCGGTCAATGATGATATCCTCAACAGACATATTCTCAATTTCAGCATCACTTATTCCATAGGTCTCAATTAATTTTTCATTATCCGCAATAAAAGCACTGTCATCCAAAGTGAAAATTGAAGACAACTCAACAGTGTAATCATTTGAATTAATTAAAACTACACATAAACGCATCTCCCCCTCTTTAAGCCCCAGAATTTTAAAGGCCTTTGAAATTTGCCTTTGAGCCGAACATCTCAAAACAATTTCAACACTGATGTCATTGGCAAGATTTTCATCACGGCTAAATGCAAGATATGCCTGATTAACAGCATGAATAATATGATTTTTAGAAACTATAAAATCCGCATTCATAACCTGTATAATTTCATCATTCTGTTTAATGGAATTAATCTGATTAAGGGTGTCTTCAACAGAATCAATATTCGCCCTGAAACCTAATATTTTAATATTATCCATATACATTATTAACCTCTCAATATCCTGTTTACACCAGCAATATATGCTTTTACACTGGCATTGATAATATCCGGTTCGGTACCTCTGGCTGAGACAACCTTATCAGCCTGCTGTAATTTGATAATAACATCAATGAAAGCATCCGTACCTCCGGTAATAGCATCTACATGATACTCAATTAAATCTATATCCTTAAATATATCCAAAGATTTTAAAGCATTAATGGCGGCATCAACAGGTCCCACACCAACTCCTGCATTAAGAATTTCCTCATTGTCTATGGTTATTTTAACCGAAGCAGTAGGCATGACCTTATTACCCGAAACGATAGTTACCTCATCAAGTTTAATCCTGTCTTCATGATTGATTTGTAAAACATTATCAGCAATTGCCTGTAAATCAACATCAGTAACTGTTTTGCCCTTATCAGCAAGATCCTTAATGTCTGTACAAATCTGATTTAACTGGTCTTTATTTACATTTAATCCCAGTTCCTTTAACCGAGTATCAAGACCATGGGTTCCCATGTGCTTGCCTAAAATAAATTTTCGCTTACGTCCTACAAGTTCTGGAGTAATCGGTTCATAAGTAGCATAATTTTTGATAATACCATCAGAATGAATACCAGATTCATGAGCAAATGCATTTTCACCAACGATTGCCTTATTGGGCTGAATATATACTCCCGTAGATCTTGCAACAAGTTTGGAAATATCATAAATTTCACTGATTTTTACATTGGTGGAAAAATCCGCAAGCAAACGGTCAATTCCGACAACACACTCCTCAAAAGAGGTATTGCCTGCACGTTCACCTATACCATTAATAGTAGTATGGATTTCACGTGCTCCTCCCTTAATTGATGATAGAGTATTTGCTACAGCAAGACCAAAATCATTATGACAATGACATGAAATAGGGCATGACAAATCCTTCAATTGAGAAAACAGATTAAAAGAAGAATCAGGAGTTAAAATACCTACTGTATCACATACACAAATCCTATCAACATCATGGTCAATTGCATTTGAAAAAACACATTTTAAAAAATCAAAATCACTTCTGGAAGCATCCTCTGCTGATAACTCAACAGTCAGCCCATGATCTTTACAGTAATCAAGAGCATTATTAGATAAATCAATGAGTTTGTCACGGGTTGTGTTTAATTTATCTGAAATATGCAAATCAGAAGTAGGAACTACTAGATTTATCGCATCAACATCACAGTCAATACAGAAATCAATGTCAACAGTTAAAGGTCTTGAAAAACTCAAAATCTCAGCATTTAAACCCTGTTTAGTAATTTCTTTAATGGATTCCCTCTCCCCTTCAGAAGTGATTGCAGAACCTGCTTCAATAAAATCAATTCCAATCTCATCAAGTTTAATGGCAATCCTTAATTTCTCCAAAGGAGTTAAAGAAACACCTGGAGTTTGCTCCCCATCACGCAATGTTGTATCTAATACTTTAATATTCATAAAAATCACTAAAATTCAATAATGGATAAATATTGAAATACCTCACAAAATTGAGTACACATATCCACTTACAATTTTAATCAATATCATTGAAAAAGTTAATACGGAAATTAATAATAAATAATTTAATTATTTAGATATTTAAATATAATGACCTAAAGGAAAATAAAAAAACCGATGAAAATAGTAAGTAATAAATGTAATAGAAGGCTTGCAACGAAATGAAATTCCCATAGAAAACCATAGTACACAAACAAAACACAAAAGGACTTCACTACTGGGATCGAAACGAGACCAGGTATAACCCCCATGCTA
>CACYBU010000115.1 GCA_902772665.1 uncultured Methanobrevibacter sp.
CCTGCAACATAGTTTTTGTCCATGCCGTATTCTTCAGCAGCTTCTGCAGCGTTTGCGAAAATGGTTTCCATGATGGTTTGGAGTCTGCCGTCAACTTCTTCAAAGGTCCAGGATAATCTTTCTGAGTTTTGAGACATTTCAAGAGCGGAAGTAGCTACTCCACCAGCGTTGGATGCTTTACCTGGAGCGAATAATACATCGTTTTCCTGTAAGTATTCGGTTGCTTCAATTGTGGTTGGCATGTTTGCACCTTCAGCAACAGCGAGTACTCCGTTTTCAACTAAGGTTTTAGCATCTTCTAACTGCAATTCGTTTTGGGTAGCACATGGAAGAGCGATGTCACATTTGACAGACCATACGCCTTTGCCTTCATGGTATTCTGCAGATGGTCTTGCTTCAGCATATGCGGTTAATCTTTCTCTTCTTACTTCTTTTACTTCTTTTAATAACTCAACGTCGATTCCTTCTGGGTCGTAAATCCAACCGGTTGAATCGGAACAGGTTACAGGATTTCCGCCTAATTGTTGAGCTTTTTCGATTGCATAAGTTGCTACGTTACCTGCACCAGATACTACAATGGTTTTTCCTGCAATATCAATGTCATTTGCTTTTAACATAGCATTAGTGAAGTATAATAATCCATAACCGGTAGCTTCAGTTCTTGCAAGGGATCCTCCAAAGGATAAACCTTTACCAGTTAATACTCCTTCATATAAACCTCTGATTCTTTTGTATTGGCCGAATAAGAAACCGATTTCGCGACCGCCTACACCAATATCCCCTGCAGGCACATCAGTGTCAGCACCGATGTATTTGCATAATTCGGTCATGAAACTTTGACAGAATGCCATGATTTCTCTGTCAGATTTTCCTTTAGGATCAAAATCAGATCCTCCTTTTCCTCCTCCGATTGGAAGTCCGGTTAATGAGTTTTTAAAGATTTGTTCGAAACCTAAGAATTTAATAATTCCTACATTTACTGATGGGTGGAAACGTAATCCTCCTTTGTAAGGTCCGATTGCTGAGTTGAACTGTACACGGTATCCGGTATTTACCTGTACCTGACCGTTGTCATCTACCCATGGAACACGGAATTTTAATTGTCTTTCAGGGTTTGTTAATCTTTCAAGAAGTGCATTTTTTCTGTATTCTTCTTCGTTTTCTTCAATTACTACTCTTAGAGATTCTAAAACTTCACGTACTGCCTGGTGAAATTCAGGCTCTGAAGGGTTTTGTTCTATTATAGTTTCAATTACTTCATCTACGTATGACAAAATTATTCCTCCGAATAAAATTCTGAAATTATATCATTAAAATTTTAACAATATGATTAAATATTTGAATCTTCTCATATTTAACCATTATTCAATTTTTACCAAAAATAGCCGAATATCATTCATTAAAATTAAGATAATTATTATACAAATTATACAAAATTCAGAAATAATTATTTTATTTTTTAAATCTTTTCAGGTATTTTTCTACAATTGGCAATAAAAATTATCAATACATAAACAAATGTCGGCAAACATCTTCCACCTAAAAGTTTCCGAAGAAGATACATTTTGACAAATCATAATTTACATGACAAAAATCGAACAAAAACGACGCCTACAAAAAAAAATATTAAACAAAATCATATAGAAATTTAAAAAAGCATATTCCTTTAAATATAATAATTTACAAATCAATAATTAAAATTAGTATGATTTAAATTTTTTGTAAACAAAGTGATAAAATATGATTACAAAAAGCCAATACGATAGCCTGAAAGAAAATTACCTGACAAAAAACAGAAGCATGCACTCACTGTATGTGGAGCTGAACAAGGGAAAAAAACCGTTTCAAAACAGATGTTTTTCAAACTTATAAACCAGATACCAAGGAAGAAGGCCTCAGTAAATATTACATAAAAAAAGAGAAAAGAAGAAGTGACATTATAACACATTTTGACAAATCGCCAAAATACCATAATTAGCGTTCGACATAATACCTCAGTATTGCACCGATTCCACCGAATGCCCGAAACAACTGCATACCCTCTTCGGTTTCAGTGGATATGAATTCAACATCAGTATTCATTTCTTCAGCCTTTTCAACAAATTCTTCAGCCAAATCCATTGAAGATTCCTCTTTTAAAATTTCATTACAGTTAGGACATCTTTCCTGCATACTGTCGGCTTCAGACTGTGTTTTAACTGTGAACTGCTTTTGTGTTCCGCATCCAGGGCAAACAAATGTCTTGCGCATGCTTGTCAAATCTTCAGACAAAAGTAGCACATCAACAGCACCGATGGTAAGATTAGTTCTCACTTCATCCTCACCATAGGAATAAAGTCCCTTGTCCTTTCTCAGTTCCTGAATGAATCTCTGAATGAGTTTTTTCTCCTGCATCACATCAAGGTTTGCCAGATCATCGGCAGATTTGGCTATGACTTCACGGATACCCTCTTCACCAGTGTATGATGTGTCAACTATTGTCATTACCTTATCCTTAAGCTCATACTGCAGATAATCCCCTTCAAAGAAGTCCTTCTTAGTGAAACCCGGTCCTCCGATGATAATTCCTTTCAAATCATCCTTTAATGGTAAAAATGCTTCGTTCATATGGTCCCCAATACGCTTTAGGAACTGATGGGCAAGATCTTCAATCACACGATCAAACCTTCTCTGAGACTGTCCCCCTGCCTTGTGCTTTCCAGGAACCCCACTTGTGAGATGACCCAGAATAGTTTCCCTTTTACCTTTTAAAGTAGCATAAGTTGCCTCATTTCTGTCGATTACAGCCACACCATAAACATCATGCTCCTCAATCATATACTCAAGAGGTTCAAGGAAAAACTCATTGTTACACTTATACCAGTATGTCTGAACGGGTTCCGGAGGTTCTATGATGTATTTTTCCATCTTTTCAGTACCAGAACCACCTTTAGGAATCATACCTACAAATAAAACAATACCGTTTTCCGGAGGCTGCTTGTATAGTTTAATGCTCTCCAGTATAACTGCAATGGCGGACTGTACATTCTTTCTTGTTTGCTTACTCTTGATGTTGGCACTCTGACCCATTTCATCCCTCATGTGCTTGCCGACATCACTCAACTGTTTGGATTGAGGAATGTAAACGGAAACAAGCTCGGTACCTCTGCCTCTTTTATTTGATAATTCCTTTAATGTCTTTTTAAATTCATATAATTCTTTTGATGATACTCCTGACATGTTATCCCTATAATGATTAAATTAATATAATAGATATAGATATATAAATACAAATATATATAATTAATGAAAAAATCAAGGAAAATCAATAATTTTTGATGACTTTTATGAAATGGAAAATTGGAAATGTCACCATTGACAATCAGGTGGTTCTTGCACCGATGGCCGGAATATGCGATTGGGCATTCAGAAGAATAATAAAATCAATGGGATGCGGACTGATTGAAACCGAAATGGTGTCGGATAAGGCAATAATGTATGAAAACAGAAGAACTCAAGAAATGCTTTATATGACAGATGAGGAAAGGCCAATATCCCCGCAGATATTTGGAGCGGAAGTGAAATCATTTAAAATAGCTGCCGAATACATCTGTAAAAACATGAAACCCGACATCATTGATATCAATGTTGGATGTCCAGTTCCCAAAGTTGCAGTCAAATCACAGGCCGGAAGTGCCCTTCTTAAAAACCCTCCAAAAATAGGAGAAATCGTTGAAGCAGTTGTTGACAGTGTCGATGTTCCTGTAACCGCGAAAATCAGAAGCGGTTGGGACAATACCTGCATCAATGCTCTGGAAGTAGCAGGAATTATTGAAGATGCAGGAGCATCGGCAATTACTGTCCATCCGCGTACACGTGAGCAGAGATACGGCGAAAGCGCCGACTGGTCAATAATCCGGGACGTTAAAGATACTCTTGAAATACCCGTTATTGGAAACGGCGACATCTGGTCATGTTATGATGCACGTGAGATGATTGATGAAACCGGATGTGATGCAGTAATGATAGGAAGGGGTGTTCTGGGAAATCCCTGGCTTATAAAACAGTGCATCGACTATCTTGATGAGGGAATTAAACCTGAAAAGGTGACATTGGATGAAAAAATCGGGATGATTAAAACCCATGCGGAGCTTCTCAGTCAAATCAGATCTGAAAAGGTTGCAATTCACAAGATGAGGACACAAACTGCATATTACCTTAAGGGTCATTGGAGGAGTTCAGAAATCAAGCCGAAAATATTCAAGATGAATACGAAAGAGGAACTGTTTGATTTGCTCGATGAATATGTTGAACTGGTCAGCTAAACACATTATTCCACTTTTTTGATAAGATCAGTATTGTAATTTCATGTTTCCAAACTTTTCAAACAATTCCATGTCATTACCAGAAATCGTATTGATTTCAAGCAAATCCATTCCAGTAATTTCAATTACTTCACGTGCAAGAGCAACATAAGTATCAGGATAGTCATTGTATCCGAATATGTGCCATATGACATTGTTTTCAAAAACCATTTCCAGATACCAGTCATATCCTTCCAAGTCATCGGGATTGCGAGTATTTGATTTATTATGGTATTCATCGAAAATCCACATGTAGACATGGTATTTTTCCAAAAGATTTAAAATCTGATTCCTATCCTCAAAGGTTAATTTCTTTTCAATGTAGCCGTCGGCAGTGTTTTTTTCAAAATTAATAATAATCCGAGGATTTGGAAGTTCATATGGATATGTCCGGTAATGTCCAAACTCAAGGGATTTGACAGGTAATTTATAATCCCCATAGACCCCCTCTTTTTTAATGTCAAAAAATAGTGGAGTTGCAAGCTGCTTTTGATAGTCCAAGTGCAGAACATCAAAATTGAACATTTCGCTTAAAATCTCACCAAACCTGATCCATTTACCTGGAAAATTATTTTTAAAAGTATATTCTTCAAAGTTATCCGTTGAATAGATTATGACCTTGCAGGAATAAATCATCTCTATTTTTTCAAAATAGGAGAATTCCTCAT
Source organism: uncultured Methanobrevibacter sp. (assembly GCA_902772665.1). GTDB lineage: Archaea > Methanobacteriota > Methanobacteria > Methanobacteriales > Methanobacteriaceae > Methanocatella. Next base: position 5,012 of record CACYBU010000115.1, read on the forward strand.
TGACGAAATCATCAAAGAGATTCAAATCCTCAAAATCACAAATGAACCTGTCTTTTTGTGAATCTGTAAAATGATGAATTTCACTGGTCATTTTACTTCTCAAATCAACTAGTATATCAATCCATGAATCATCACAGAGTGAATTTTCATATAAAAACTTATCACCACTGCCCCGTTCTGAAATCTTATAATAAGCATTTTTATTAATCAAATCAATAGTGAAACATTCGTAATGGCGATTCAACCTTTTAAAATTAAATCTCTGTGTGATTTCAATTTTTTCAATCATCATTAAAACTATCACTAATACAATTGTAATATATTTTACTGAATTAATTTAAAAACATTTATAAGTAATCACCGTTAATTAATTAAGTAAGTGATAGTATGATTAGAAGATGTCCCCAATGCGGTAGTACAACTGATGATATGTACGGTTTTTGCATAAAATGCGGACGGGAATTCAAAAAAATCGAAGCCAATGAATTCACCTGTCCTTTATGTGGATTCAAGAATCCTGAAGAAGCAGATTATTGTGTCAAATGCGGCACCCCACTACTTTTTAAAACAGGACCCCATACAGAAGCATCCAGTAGTGTAAAGCCAATTATTATTAAAAAGGAGATTTCAGCCAGTCCGACCCATATCCCTAATACAACTAGCAGATGGATAATACTTTTCGGATATATTTTCTCAATTCTGGGAGGAATCCTCGGTCTGATTATTGCAATATACCTGTCAACTCGAAAAGATCCCGTTGCCCGAAAACATGGACATATACAACTGGCAATCTTTGTATTCTACATTGCACTACTTGCAATTTTATATGCCACAGGAAACATTCCAATAGACATTATGACACAGTACAAACAGATTTTATCCGGCAACTTTTCATCTATTTAACTTCAGATACATCAGTATTGCACCGACACCGTCTTCATAATACCCTGGAACAACTCTGTCGATTTTAAAATCGAATGTTTTATAAAATTCAACTGCCTCGGGATTGGTTTGCTTCACTTCCAGACAGATTCCGTCAATATTGAGAAGGGACAATATGGCAATGGATTTTGCAAGAAGTTTAGTGCCCGCTCCCAACCTGCGATAATTCTTATCAACAGCAATCGAGATGATATGACCCTGCTTTTCATATTTAATCCAAAAAATCACATATCCTATAACATAACCCTCCTCCTCAACTACTAGAAAACCAACACCTGCTTTATATAACTGTTGAAACATATTAATACCATAAGACTGGTTAAAAGACATGTTTTCGATTTCATAAACTCTTTTTAAATCATTCGGATTGAATTTTCTAACAATCATATCAAATTAAGGTATAAAAAGCAATGCATTTAATACTTTCGATTGCAAATATATTAAAGTGAGGATGAAAAATGTGGGATGATTTTGCCGAATATATTCTTGGGCAGGCCGGAGATAAAAAAGTTAAAATTGCAGAAGTTGCAGTGGGTAAATTTGACAGGATTGCAGATTATCTCAATTCAAAAGACAACATTACCCTGATTAAAACAGATATATCCCCAAAAGATGAAACGGTGATTGAAGATGACATTACAAATCCTAATCTGGAGTTATATAAAGGCACTGACATCATCTATTCCATCAGACCCCCCGGTGAACTTCATCCGCATCTGGTGAAACTGGCGTGTGAGATAAATTCACAGCTTATTATAAAACCCCTGACAAACGAAGACTTAAATACCGGCAGAGTTAAAATGAAACTTAAAAATTTCAGAAAGGCTAGCTTTTACACACTAAGGTGAACGTGATGGAAGATACTTTAACTAAATATAACACATCCCCTGAAGGACTCAAGCAGAACGAAGTCAGCAAAAGACAGAATAAGTACGGCCCGAATAAGATTGATGAAAAAAAGCCAACACCAATGATAGTTTTATTTTTAACACAGTTCATTGATGTGTTGCTGGCACTTCTTTTAATTGCTGCGGTCGCATCATTTATTATCGGAGATATAATAGACGGAACAGTAATCGTTCTTGCAGTTTTATTGAATGCAGTAATGGGATTTATCCAGGAATACCGCTCTCAAAAGGCTGTTGAAAGCTTAAAAGATTTGATTGTTAAAACAGCAGTCGTTAAAAGAGACGGGAAAATCATAAAAATCAATTCAAAAGACCTGACAATAGGAGACATTGTAATACTTGAAGAAGGAAGCAAAGTACCTGCTGATTTGATATTAATTGAAACACATAACCTGACATGTGATGAATCACATTTAACCGGAGAATCAGATGCCGTTAAAAAACACGAAAACAATGAGGTTTACATGGACTCCAGCATCCTTTCGGGAAACGGAGTGGGAGTCGTTGCAAATATCGGTATGAAAACAGAGCTTGGACAAATCGCCGAAGTCGTTCAGGAGGCGGATGAGGACACACCTTTAAAAGTTAAAGTAGGAAACCTTGGAAAAAAGCTGTCTCTGATTTCCATTATCGTATGTATTGCCATATTTATCCTGGAACTTCTAAAGGGCATTCCCCTTGTTGAAACCTTCATGACCGCAGTATCACTTGCAGTTGCCGCAATTCCCGAAGGACTGCCAGCAGTTTTAACACTGACACTGGCTTTGGGAATGTCACAGATGGCAAAATCCAATGCAATTGTTAAAAAACTGTTATCAGTTGAAACACTGGGATCATGTACAATTATCTGCAGTGACAAAACAGGGACATTGACCGAAAACAGGATGACCGTTGTTGACAGTTTCTACACAAACAGACAGAAAACACTTAAAATTGGCAAACACTGTAACAATGCAGTGATTAAGAACGGGGAAATTATAGGTGATCAGACTGACGGGGCAATTTTAAAACACTGCATTGATGATGAAACAGAACTTGAAAGGGTTGATGAAATCCCCCTTGACAGTAATCGTAAAATGATGACCACCATACATAGACTAAACAGTGAAAATAATATAATCTTATCAAAAGGTGCGCCAGAAATAATTCTAGATAAATGCAAATACATAGATAACAATGGAAGTATCGAAATAATTGATACTAAAAACAAGGAAACAGTACTCAAAAAAATTGATGAAATGAGTGCAAAGGCCCTTAGAGTAATCGGATTTGCATACAAGACAGATGATGAAAATAACCCTGAAGAGAACATGATATTTACAGGGCTTCTTGGTCTGGCAGATCCTCCAAAAAAGGATGCTGCAAAAGCGGTAAGTGACTGCATAAATGCCGGAATAAAAGTTAAAATGATAACAGGAGACCATGAAAAAACGGCCTGTGCAATAGCAAAGCAGGTCGGAATACTGACAACAGGCAGAGTAATAACGGGCGAAGAACTCTCCCAGCTCACCACAGAAGAATACCTTGCTATAGCCGATGACATTCAGGTCTATGCAAGGGTGAAACCTGCACAGAAAATGAGAATAGTTGAAGTGCTAAAATCATCAAACAATGTAGTGGCAATGACCGGTGATGGAGTAAATGATGCTCCTGCTCTTAAAAAAGCATCGATTGGAGTGGCAATGGGTGACGGAACCGATGTTGCAAAAGAATCTGCAGATATGATTCTTCAGAACAACGACTTTGCAACAATAGTGAAAGCCATAAAAGAAGGTCGTAAAATATATGACAACATCAAAAGGTTTGTCAAATTTCAGATATCCACAAATATCGGTGCAATATTGACAATAATTGGAACATCCCTTCTTAATTTACCTTTGCCTTTCAACCCAATACAGTTACTATGGCTTAACATTGTAATGGACGGTCCGCCGGCACAGACACTGGGAATTGAAGGTGGGGAAAAAGATCTGATGCAGCGCCCTCCTGAAACCGGAGACATACTTACGAAAAAAACCCTGCTTGAAATACTGATTTCAGGAATGGTGATGGCAATTGGAACAATTATCGTGTACAGTTACCATTTAGGCATCCATACAAATAAAAGAAAAGCAATGACCGTTGCATTTACATTATTTGTAATGTACCAGCTGTTCAATGCCTACAACAGGAAAGCAGATTCAACCGAAAAAAGCACATACCTATATATGGCCATAATATTGTCATTCCTACTACAGATACTGATTATATACCTGCCGCAACTGCAAATTATATTCAGGACAGCACCTATAGGATTGGCGGACTGGGTGATTATAATAATCGTTTCATTTACAATAATTATTGCTGAAAAAATAATGAACAGAGTGATAAAATGAAAATATTCCTTCTGGGCGGTACAAAAGACTCAACCAACATTATCAGACACATTAAAGAAAAATATGACTCATATATCCTGACAACAACCACCACTGAATACGGAGCCCGACTGGCCCGTGAAAGCGGAAGTGACGATACAATTGCTCGTCCCCTTTTAAAAGACGAAATAAAAGACATAATCATTGATGATAATTTTGATTTGCTTATAGATGCAACACACCCCTTTGCATCACATATAACACAGACAAGCGCAAGTATTGCCCGTGAGTTGAAAATACCATATATACGCTTTGAAAGACCCACCACCAACCTTGAAAACATTGATACTTCACACATCCACTACGTTAATTCATTTGACAATGCGGGAAAACTAATAGAAAATGAATTTCCAAAAGGAAACGTGCTGCACTTTGCAGGAGCAAATACCATGGAGGACATCCTAAAGCATATCAGCGCCAAACGATTTTATCCGAGGATTTTAAAAGTAGAAAGTTCACTTGAAAAATGTGAAACACTTGGCATTGAACCGTCACATATAATTGCAATGACAGGAGTCGCCAGTTTAGAGGAAAACATCGAACTGATTGAAAAGTATGATGCAAAAGTAATGATTACAAAGGAAAGCGGTGAAGTCGGAGGAGTCATTGAAAAAATCCATGCTGCAAACCAAAAAGACATTGCAGTTATAATGATAAAGCGACCAGAAATTAATGATTTGAATAAAAATGATATTGTATCTAATCTTATTGAATTAGACATTAAATTAAAACTTTTTTTAAAAACAGTATAAAGATAAAAACGCCGAGACTGGGATTTGAACCCAGGCGAGGGTGACCTCACAGGATTTCAAGTCCTGCGCCTTACCAGACTAGACTATCTCG
>CACYBU010000116.1 GCA_902772665.1 uncultured Methanobrevibacter sp.
GCATATTCCAAATTCTGTGATGAATTAAGTATCAACAGTGATGATTTCTATAGTGAAATATATGTTCAAACACATGAATTGGATAATGAAATCGATCAAATAAGATCCATTTTATTTTAGGTGATTTTATGTGTGATATATATTACTGATACTAATCTGGGTATTGCATATACTTTTTATCCAGATAAATTTCATCTTTCCATTAAAGAAAAGATTGACAATACTGAAAAAGCATTGGTTTGGTCATCTTTTACAGAATATGAATTTGAACAAAAATTTCTGGAAGAATTCAATGAAAATCGATTATACTGAAGTATTGGGATTGAATAGTAATTTAATCACTATTCAATAAACTGGAAATATGTTGTGTTAAAGTTATTGTTAATAAGATTAGGGCATGATAAATTTATCTTATTTTTCCAACAATTGCCTGTCCAAGTGATACAGAACCGTCTCCGGCACATGTATTAATATGCTGGATGAAATTATATCCGTTTTCCTCAATATATTTTTTAACACAGCTGCTTATTGCCTCATTGTAAAATACTCCGCCAGTAGCTCCAATATCATCAATAGCTTTTTTATCTGCTGAGGAGATTGCAAGTTCGCTTAATCCTTTTGCAACAGCCTTCTGACCGGCAGATGCTATATCTGCCTTTTTCTCACCATAGTTATATAATCTTACAACCTCTTTTAAAATCTCGGTGGTATTTAACTGATTATCTTCAATTATTACAGGTATTTCTAAGTCTTTTGTTGAATAATATGCTGCTGATTCAAGTTTCATTGAACATTCGCCTTCATATGTTCTTTCATGACATATTTCAAGTGCTGCAGCTATTGAATCAAGAATTCTGCCTGTACTTGTTGTTATTCCAACATTAATATTGGATTCTATCTGTTTTAAAATGTTTTTAATCTCAATTTCACCATATTTAAAGTATTTGACATAATTTTTAATTAAATTTTCATCTCCCAAAATACTTAAAAGCATTCTTGCAGGATATTTTGTTGCAATATCTCCGCCAGGCATTAACTGCGGTTTTAAATGGGCTAATCTTTCAAATTCTTTAATATTAGTGTAGAGAATTTCACCTCCCCAGCTTGTTTTATCGCTTCCGTATCCTACTCCGTCGGCTGCGATAACAACAGCCTCACTAATTCCATGATCATTCAAAAGGCTGACGCTGTGCGCATGATGATGCTGAACTGGTAAAAGAGTGGCTTCGTATTTGTCTTTTAACTCATGTGCTAGGCGTGTTGTAAAAAAATGAGGATGCATATCACATGCAATAACATCAAATTCACTGATTTTAGTTATTCGCTCCATATTGTCTATTGCTTTTTTTAAAAATTCCAAAGTTTTTGGTTTATTTGTATTGCCGATATGCTGTGATGGGTATATCTTATTGTTTTTTGCTATTGAAAAGGTCACGTCCAGTTCAGGACCAAGAGCTAGCACATTAAGGTCATTTACTTCATAATTTATTGTATATGGTTCTGGAGTGTAGCCTCTTGATCGTCTGATAAATGACAGTTCATCATTTCTAAACCGGATAACGCTATCATCACACCTATTTAATATTTGCCTATTATGTATTAAGGAATAATCATTAACTCCATTTATTATTTCATTATTTTCAATCATCATTGGTTCACCGGGCGTATTTGCCGATGTCATTACATATGTGTCAATATCACTTTCATCAAAGAGTATATAATGCATTGGAGAGTAAGGCAGCATCACTCCAATATTGTGAAGACCCGGAGATAAGCTTTCGGGAAACGGATAGCTTTTATTTTTCTTTAAAATCACTATCGGTCTTTTGTTTGATAATAATGTTGTTTTTTCTTTTTCGGATACCTGCGCATATTTTTCAACACTTTCCAAGTCCCGACTCATCACTGCAAATGCCTGGTTTGGTCGGTTTAATCTTTTTCTCAGTTCTTTTATTGCTTTGTCATTATATGCATCAACAACTAAGTGGGTTCCACCTATTCCTTTTATTGCAAGTATTTTTCCTTTTTTTAACACTTCACTTCCTTTTTTAATCGGATTTTTGCAGTCAATTTGGTCCTGTTTTTCATGGAATGTCATCTGAGGACCGCATTTCGCACAGCATATTGCCTCACCATGATAACGTCTATCTAAAACATCCTCATATTCATCCAAACAATCTTTGCATAATGGGAATTCTTTCATGGAGGTCTGTATCCTATCATAAGGCACATTTTCAATCACTGTAAATCGAGGTCCGCAATCAGTGCATGCATTAAAAGGATATTTATACCGTCTGTCTTTAGGATTTCTTATTTCGGCTAGACATTTATCGCATATTGCAATATCTGCAGGTATTACACTTACTCCAGAATAGGCATCTTCACTTTCCACTATTTTAAAATTGCTGTAGTTTTTAATTTCTGTTTCACTTGTTTTTACAGAATCGATTCTTGCTATTGGCGGCAATTCTTTTTGTAGCTTTTCTAGAAATTTATCTGTATTTTCTCCTTCAATTATGATTTCAACAACATTTCCAAGGTTTCTAACATAACCATTCAACTTTAGGCTTGTTGCTAATCTGTATATGTATGGTCTAAATCCTACTCCTTGAACAATTCCCTGTGTTAAAATCTTTAAAGCATTCATAATAATTATAAATATTGCATGTTAAATTTTATATATTTTTATGTTTAATATTTATATTATGAAGGATATTCTTAAAATGTTAGTTAATGGTGAGATTGATATTGATGAGGCTGAAAATCTTTTAAAGGCAGACAATATTTTAAATTTTGATGAAATTGCTCAATTTGACATTAAAAGAAAATCAAGAACTGGTTTTCCGGAGGCAGTTTTTTCACCAAGCAAGCTTTATGATGATTTATTAACCATTATTAAAAATTATTTAAACAAATCAGACGAGGATTTGATTATTACAAAATTATCAAAAAAGCGTTATGAAAAAATTTTAAATGATTTAGGTGAGAATAATCATATTTTTGACTATAATGAACGTGCACAGATACTGGTCATAAGAAAGCAGTTAACAAAAAATAAACCTCTTGCAAAAATAGGAATAATCACTGCTGGAACATCAGATATTAATATTGCTGAAGAAGCTCGCGTCATTGTTGAAGAAGGAGGCTGTGAGGCAATTACATCATATGATATTGGTGTTGCAGGTATTCACAGGTTATTTCCTCAAATTGCCTATATGGTTGGTGAGGATGTTAAGGTATTTGTTGTTTGTGCCGGAATGGAAGGTGCATTGCCTTCAGTTGTTGCAGGTCTTGTTGATGTGCCAGTCATTGGTGTTCCAACTTCGGTAGGTTATGGTGTTGGTGAGGGGGGTAGAGTAGCTCTTGACTCGATGCTTCAATCATGTGCTCCGGGGATTGCTGTTGTTAATATTGATAATGGTTTTGGTGCAGCTGTTTTTGCACTAAGTATAGTTAATGCGTTAAATGAAGATACATGTTAATCCGGATAATATATTGATAATGTTGGTAGGTTAATAATAATTCAAAATACAATTAATTAAATCATAGTTATTTGGAACTTTCATGATTTAATTTATAAGAAAATTAATTAAAATGCATACTATTATTGTTGCATTTATCTTTAATCAATCTCTATTTTGTTTAAAATCAGGTTTTATCGTATTTAAAATATTAATAACATCATTTTTCTGATTCTGAAGATTGTCATAACCACTAGAGTTAATCAAGAGGGTTCTATCATATAAATCAAAATAACTTAACATGTAAGAGTTATTTGAGCTATTATCTGTGCAGGTTATATTTTTGATAATGCCGCTGGAACTGTTATTTGTAATTTCTATATTTTTATCTTTTTCAAGTAACTTAATTTCCTTATTGAATTCTTTTAGGGAATTATTCCCGTCACTAATATATTTCAATTCAATACTTTCATTATTATCATTTTTAAAAACAACATGTTTAGAATCTTTAGGACCTATTATAAAATTATTCGGTAAAGTTACAGATATGTCATCAACGATTACAACAGCACTTGCAACACTATTGGAGGAACTTGCAATAAGATACATGCAACTAAGTCCAACAATTAATATTATAATTATTCCATACCATCGATTATCCATATTATAGCCTCATTTTTCACCTTCTGCGTTTGCAACATAAGCATCACAAACTTCATCAACATCTCCCTGCATTACAAGCTTTCCATTATCAATCCAAATACATTTGTCACATATTCTTCTAATCTGACCAATGGAATGTGAAACAAGAAGAACAGTGACGCCTTCAGACATCATTTCGTTGATTTTTTCTGAACTTTTCTTTCTAAACTTAATGTCTCCAACAGATAATATTTCATCAACAATTAAAATATCCGGTTCAACTAATGTTGCAATAGAAAATCCTAATTTGGCTCTCATACCTGAAGAGTAGTTTTTAACCGGATATTCAATATATTCTCCCAGTTCGGAAAATTCAACAATTTCATTGAATTTTTCATTAAGGAAATCTTTTTCCATACTTAAAAAAGCACCATTAAGATAAATATTGTTTCTGCCAGTGTAATTTTTATCAAAACCGGCACCTAACTCAAGTAATGGAGCTACTTTTCCTTTAATTTCAATATTTCCTGATGTGGGTTCATAAATACCGGCCAGGACTTTCAAAAGAGTACTTTTTCCAGCACCATTAAATCCAAGGATACCTAATTTATCCCCTTTATAAACTTTAAATGTTATATCATCAAGAACTCTAACTTTTTCTTTTTCCTTTTTATTTCTTTTGATAGTTCTTATAACGTATTCCTTTAAAGTATCAATCTTATCTTTAGTTATTTTAAATTCCATTGTCACATGTTCAACATTAACAACGACATTATCTTCTAGAGCAGCAACATTAACTTCATCGTGTGTTATGTAATTTTTAATTTTATTTAATATCTTCATATAACTACTCCTTATAACTCTAATGCTAATTTCTTTTCATAAATGCTAAATAAAAGAACACCGACTCCAAATAATGTAAATGCAAATGCCGCAAGGTATAATAATGTGGACATGTTTGGTAAAACTCCATAAACAACACATTCTCTAAAACAGGTAATAGCACTATATAATGGGTTTAAAGTAAAAATCATCTGAACTTTAGCCGGAACAATTTCTATAGGGTAGAATAATGCTGACGCATACATTAAAATCAAAGCAAAAACATCATATAAGTATCCTACGTCTGAAAAGTAAGTATTACAAACAGCCAATATTAACCCTGCTCCAAAAATCAGTATAACTAATAATAAAATCGGAATTACTGCAAAAATAGATGTTAGATGGAATTGAGCGCCTGTAATCAACATAACTCCAAATAATATGATAAATGAAATTAGAAAATTAACGAATTCATAACATACTGCACTTATTGTAAACATATATTTAGGCACATAAATCTTTTTAAGCAATGATGCATTTCGTTTCATTGACCTCATTGCACCTTTTGTGGCTGAATTGTAGAAATCATAAATGATTCTTCCAGATAAGAAGTAAACTGGGAAGTTTTCAATATTTTTACCGAATAGCATTGAAAAAATTGCTGTAAAAACTAACATAATTAAAAGCGGATTAAAAAAACTCCAAAGAATTCCTAACACTGAATCCTTATATTTTGAGGTCAAATCCCTTTTAACCAATTGTCTTAATAGAAATTTTTTCTCAGATATTGTATCAAACATTTTTTTCAACCTTTGCTTCTGCTTTCAAGCTCATCAAATACCTCATCTATTTCTATGCCTTTATATGTCAGCAATAGTAATGTATGAAATATCAAATCAACTGATTCATAAACTAAATTTTCATCATTTTTAGATGCAATAATTACTTCTCCTGCTTCTTCAGCAATTTTTTCAAGAATTTTATCTTCTGCTTTTTTATCGCTATCCTGCATGATATTGGAAGTATATGAATCAATAGGATTGTCCCTTCTTGACTTTAAAACTTCACATACTTCTCGTATAATTGCATCGCGCCCCATTAATTATCACCTTTTGATGCTTGATCTTGCATGCTTTCTGTAAGTGCAATTAATGGGTGTTTATCATCATCAATAATTTCAATATCTTCAAAGGTATTGATTCCGGCTTTATCTGCAGTTTTTTCCATTCCTAATTTTATATCTTTACCTAAATCTATTACATAAGAATCAACAGTTTCATAACCGTGCATTGCAGATGCAACTGCTCTGTGATGTCCATCAACTAAAATCCATCTATCTCCAGTTTTAACCACAATTGCAGGTTCTGCCAAACCTTTTTCTAATTCATAGGTTCTACCTTCAAGTTCGTCAGCGTAAACCCTGTCCTGTGTTGGTCTTAGTTTATCTGTTTCAACGCGCATATGTTTCAGTGTTGTTTTAATGCAGTATAACTGTTCCATTGTCTTTTTGAAGTATTCAACTTTATTTGGTGTTGACCTTTCAATGTGAGACCTTACCATATCAGTATTGGTAATAATTCCAACCAATACTCCATCAGAATCAACAACAGGCATTCGTGAAATTCCTCTTCTAAACATTACTCTGGATGCATCATTTATAGATAAATCCTGATTGGCAACAACCAATTTAGTACTCATAATTCCGGAAACAGTATCTGCCCATTCTTTAGCTACAATATCGAATGCCGTTACCATACCAACTAATTTATTATTATCAACAACAGGATAACTGTTGTGATGACTTTTTTTCATAAGTTCTATGATTTTTTTAGTTTCAGTTTCAGGAGAAACACTAATAACATTTTTGGTCATGTAATCTTTTACAAACGACTTCTTTTCTGCCAATTTTGTTTCCTCCTGCGAGCTATTCAATATTATCTTTTAATAATTTAACAGTTTCTCCAGGATCTGCTTTTCCACGAGTTAATCTCATTACTTGACCGACTAAGAAGTTAAGTGAAGCTTTTTGTCCATCCAAATAATCTTTTACAGCTTTAGGATTTTCATCAATAGCCTGTTTAACTGCTTTTAGGACTTCATCATCTTTAACAACACCAAGTAAACCTAACTCTTCAGCTATAGCTTTAGGAGATTTTTCATTATTTGGCATCTGCTCTATGATTCTTTGTCCTGCTTTGGTTGTGATTTCTTTGTCTTGCAACATGGTTAAAAATTCAACTAAATCATCAACGCTAATGTTACTGTCGGCAAAATCCAATTTATTATATGATAAAACTCTTTTAAGTTCATCTCTCATCCATTTGGCAGCGAATTTGGAATCAATTTTTTTAACAACTTCTTCATAAGCTATTGCAAGGTCAAGTTCTGATGTTAAAACTTTAGCACTTTCACCGTCAATATCATAATCTTTGACAAATCGTTTTACTTTATTGTGAGGTGCTTCAGGCATGGTGTTTTTAATTCTCTCAATAGTCTCATCAGAAATCTTCATTGGTGGCAAGTCAGGATCAGTAATAAATCTATAATCATCAGCATCTTCTTTTAATCTCATTCCAACAGTAATCATTTGAGATTCAAGATATGCACGTGTTTCCTGTTTAACTTCAACTCCTCTTTTCATGAGATTTTTTTGTCTTATGAGTTCAAATTTCAAAGCTTTATAAGCGCCTTTAATGGAGTTAACGTTTTTCATTTCTACTCTGTTTCCACCATTAATGGAAATGTTAACGTCAGCCCTCATAGTTCCCTCACCACGTGCTCCTCCACTGTATTGTAAAACTCTTATTAATTCTTTTAAAAAGTTTCTGGCTTCTTCTGGAGATTTAATATCTGGTTCGGTAACAATTTCAACTAACGGAATCCCTGAACGGTTAAAATTAACAGTACCTCTATCCGGTTTAAACTGACCAGGATCTTCTTCTGCATGTATTTCTCTAATTCTTATTCCGTTTAATTCACCGTTAATACCTATTGGAACAGAAGTTCTTTGATAACCTGATGGCAGGTCAGGATAATCGTAATGTTTTCTCATAAAATATATAACATCTTGGTCAATTTCACAATTAAGCATTAAAGCAATCATTAAAGCATTTTCCAAAGCTTTTTCATTAGTTGGGTGAGGTTTAGCTCCAGGCTGATTAAGACAAACTGGACAAATATTTGAATTAATAGGTGCGTCCTGATAGTTTGTAGGACAATCACAGAATAATTTTGATTCGGTTTCTAATTGTACGTGGATTTCGAGTCCACACATCATATCGACATCGTCACTAATAATAATTCCTCCTCTATAGGATAATTTTTTATATTATCATTATATTTGTTTATATCAATTTATAAATATTGTTGAAAATAGCATGTTTTTCAAGGATTTGAAAAAATAAAAAAAGAAATAAAAATTAATGAATTAGTTTTCAAATTCATCAATTAATTTTTGAGCTTGATTCCAATCGTTGTGGTCATCAATCTCGGTCCATTTAAGTCCATTTGTTAGGACATAATCAATTGGACTGACTTTACTTAATGTTTTAAATGCAAAATCGTAGTAGTTTTGTTTATCTTCATCCATCAGGTCTTCAAGAATTTCATTGAATTTGGAGAGATCATTTTTTGATACTTTTGAAACACCGATGAATTCTCCGGTGGAACTTGCAATGTCAATTCCTTTTCCGATTTCTGCAATGGTTCCGTTTGCAATTGTCTTGTCTTCATTGAATGTTTCATTTTCAATTATTAATTTAAATGATTCCTCATTCAGGTCTTTGAAATTATCTACAATCAGACTGGTATTTTCCCTTTCAGCTATTCTTGTTATGATTTCAGGGTCAACGACATTGTCTCCATTGATTAATATGAAATCATCTGTCTGATTTTCTTCAATGTATTTGCTTGCAATATATGTTGAAACTGAGGTGTTTGTAACGTCGTACTTTTCGTTTTCTAAGATCTTTATGTTAATTGAATATTTTTCTTCTAATTTAGGGGCCAAATCAATTACCTTTTCCTTATTGTATCCGACGATTACGATGAATTCCTTAATATTCTCATTCATCAAGTTTTTCATCATTCTCTCAAGCAAAGTCATTCCGTTAACCTCAAGCAAAGGTTTTGGAATGTCTTTTGTAAGGGGCATCAATCTTGTACCCATTCCTGCTGATAAAATTACTCCAATCATTTTTTCACCTTCTATTCTATTTTCTCCCATAATATATCGAATGCTTTAACAGGGTTCATTCTTTCAATAATAACGTCATAAACGAAATCCACAATATTACTGTTGATGTTTTTGTTGGCGCA
>CACYBU010000117.1 GCA_902772665.1 uncultured Methanobrevibacter sp.
CTGACACTTCAGCTAAATGGATGAAATTCACCAGATTACTTCCAAAGCAAGAGATACAAGAAAACAGCCAGTATTACACTTACATGTCACAAAGAGTCAACATCGAGGAAGCCATTCAATCTGGAGTACTGGGTGAGGCTAAAGACATTGCACCTGGCGCTACCCTTCAGGAATTAAATGTCAGAAAGCCAATCAGTGAAACTGTCTCCATTGACACTATCGGTGGAGTACTAAACGTTTCAGCTCAAATGCTTGATTCCAATTTAATCTCCGTTAATGATATGCTGCAGGACGTTGGTATTCTTATCGGCCGTAGTATTGAAAAGGCAGCCATTGACATGATAATGAACTCATCCAAAGTTGCAACCTACAATTTCCAAGCTGGCGATGATACTGGTATGACAATCCTCAAAGCTCAAGAGAAATTCAAAGAATCCGCTGGAAGCTATGCTAACTTAAACAGCATGGCCGTAAGCTACAAATCATTAACAACTTTAAAATCAGACATATTCGAAAGCAACAGACAAGTCGAACCGATTGAATTAATCAAAAGCTATTACGGTGTCGATAACATTGATATCCTTGGAACTGCTGTCTGTGATGGCGGTTCAGAGATGGGGGACAAAACCTACATAGGTATGGATTACATCAACCCTGGAATGAAATTGTTATACTCCAGAACCACAGGAACTACAGTTGCACCTTTAGGTCCTGACGGTGAGATGTACGATTTCTATCCTTTGATTGAATTCATGCGTAAAGATATCCGTGATGAATTACCGATGTACACCAAACTCTTCATCCTGTCAAGCGTTGGTGTGCTGATGAATGCTCCTAACAGAATCATCAAAGGTAATTTCAGAGCATAAAACCATATTTTATCTCTCAAATATTAGTGAAGTTTTAATAGCTTCACTAATTCTTCCGCTCATATTTTTTATATGCAATAATCGCCATAGTATATACCGGAGGCTATAAAATGAAACTGATATTAGATACTGAAAATTCACATCCAGCAACAATAACCGTTAAAGGAAAGGAAATAATGTTGCTGTTAATTGAATCCAGCATATTGATTGACAGTTCTCAAATAGCTAAGATATTTGACAAGAAAGAAAAAACTGTAGCTACTAAAGTTCAGAAATCCAAGTTGGAGAAATATGAAACTGATAATGTGAAGATATTAAAGAAGTATGGATTGATGCATCCAGATGCAATCAAACCAAGACCATTTTATGATCTTCGCCAAATACTGGAAGGACCTGCACAATATTACTTCAAACAAATTGATAATCTTGATCTTATTGATGTTATTATTAGGGTAGCTATTGGTAAGCATCGTGAATGGAATCATAATAGAGTCATTAAATTATAGTATTAGAAACTAATATATGAAATTATGCATTAGAATAGTTTATTAATCAATTAATGAATTGATTTGAGTGTAATACATTATTATTTAGAGCTCATTAAATATTTTAAATTATATCTAATAATTAATCTATTTTAATAATTTTTATGTAACAATGGATGTATAATCAAAAAATAAATGAGTTAAAATCATACATTCCTGGTTTGTTCTTTTATGTTTTGATTTGTATGTATACTTAAATTCATGTTTAAACTGTTGTAGTGTATTCACGTTTTTATTCTTAAGATGATTATTTAACTTTTCAATAATTTCATTAATATTTTTAAGATTTTTTGGAATTTTTTCAACAAAACAAATCATTCCAGCATAGTTGGTTTTTGGAGAATATTTCATATTTATGAATTCCAGGATTCCATTTTCATAATAATCTTTATAGTTTGGTGTATTTCCAAACCGTTTACATTCAATTGTATGATAAAATTCATCATTAAAGTCATATTCATATAATCTAGTATATTCGATTTTTATATCCAAACGACCTTTTCCATTACCTTCATCTTCTTCAGGTTCTTTATTTAGCACGACAAAATTTAAACCATATTTAAATCTTAATTTTTTCATTACTCTAACTAAGTCACTACGATAGATATTTTCACGATCATTGTCCATTTTATTGATAATATATTGTTTTTCATTTAAAATATAATTATAAGAATAAATTGCTAGTTTAAAAGTTTTATCAAGTAATTTATCAAAATTAAAATTTTTAGCAAATTTAAATTCGATCATTATTTGCTCCCCATTTCTATTAAATGATTCATAAATTCTACAATATCTAATCTTGCAATTGCAGGGTGCCAATTCTTATATTCATTTGATTTAATAACATAAAAAGAATTTTCTGTGAATCCTTTAATATCTTTTTGAATGTATAAATTATTTTTTTCAATAATACTTAAATTACCAAATATGTTTAAAATGTCATGGTCTTCTTGAAATTCAATTAAATTAGATGAAGCATTTTCATCTATTATAAAATTTAATCCAATAAAATTCCCTGAAATATAAATTTCGGAATGTAAATATTCATTATTATTTTCATTAAAGAAATGTTTAAAATGATTAATAAATAATTGTGCATAGGTTTCTAATTCATCTTTCCTAACATTTCTAAATGCATTATTGTTCTCATCTAAAACAGATTCTGATTCTAACATTGGGATTGTAATATCAATTAAATAGTTTATTAAATCAATTTCTTGTTCGTCAAAATCCATTAAATCAAAAATTAAATTATCTAATTCATCTTGTAATTCTTTGATTTTTTTAAAATCTCGTTCATTTGAAAGTTTATCAACATATGAAACAATTTTCTCATCTTGAATGAATGGAATTTCCAATAATTCTTTTTCAAGTATTTTATTTCTTTCTACTCCTATTGATGAGAATGTTAATAATGCAAAATATGTAAATAATTTTGAATTCAATATTCCAACAATTGATTTTAAAAGAGGAATATTATCGTTAGTTCCTTTTATTGACACGATTGTGTCTTTAAAAACCCATTGTTTGTTTGAAAAGGAACTCACACACCGATAGTATTTATCAGTTCCTGCTTTAATTAAAACATATGGAGGTTCAAATAGTTTTTCATTACGAGTACTATTAACAAAAGGTTTATTCCATTTACTTACATTACTTTCATCAATATAATACCTTTTAAGCATTTTTTTAGAAGCACTAACATCGAGATAATTATAATCTAAATATTTACTCGCATCTTCTTTAGAATCGGAGGTACAATGGACTCCAGTACCCTGTATTAATTTATTCTTGTTAATAATTTCTTTAATAGGAGTAATCTTTTTCAAGTGTCTTATAAATTGAAAATCTAAAACATTTCCATATAATAAAAATTTCCACATCCAATCATTTTCAATTAAATCTGTTTGTTTTATGTATTTTATATCTAATTTTTGGATTACAATATTTTGCAAGAAATAAAACAATTTATTTGGTTTAAGAGACCTATGTTCAATTTTATTATGCTTATTCCTATTTAAGTCATAAAACAGAATGCAGGGCGGTTGTATTGCATTTTTAAATATATGTTTGCGCATGATTGATAGTTCGAGCACTTTTTCTAAATTAAATAAATTTAAAAAGAAACTTCTAAATGGCTTTGCTGTAATGTTATATAATGTTTTACTCGGAATAATTAAA
>CACYBU010000118.1 GCA_902772665.1 uncultured Methanobrevibacter sp.
CGTCCATAATATTTTTTGCTACTTCTACATCAGCTACTTGGTGCATTTTTTCAACCTCAATTTATTTTTATGCATCATCGGGTTTTTCGATAACAATGTTTTTAACAACAATATCTTTACCATTTAAAGTTTCTACACTTAAACTGTCACATTGTGGACATTTAACAAGTGGAGCATAATGATCACTGTCATCCAGTATGGCTTCGCCATGAAACTTACAGTCATTACATTCAATCTCAGCAGGAATTTCTTCAAATTTTATTTCCGCATCCTGCATGATTGTATTATCAATCAGAACACCTAAAATAAATTCCAACTGTTCAGGATTAATCATAGCTAATCTTCCTACTTCAACAGTGACTTCATTAACTTCAGTTGCATTATTTGCTTCTGCAGTTTCAAGAACTGCATTAATAATGCCCTGAGCCATAGATAATTCATGCATTTTATTACACCCATTTAAACTTCAATACTTTAAATTTGAATTTGTTTATTAATAAAACTATTTAATATGAAGGTATTATTCAAGTAATACTAATTTTTTAACAGTAAGCGAATTATCTTTTAAATCAAAAAAATTTAAACTTACATCTAGTTTTATGAAACTTTTAATCATGAGTTTTATTTTATGTTAATTTATAGAGTTCTCATATCTTCAATCATACTTCAGATAGATATAAAATTAATTTTTAAAATGAATGCAATTTTTTAAAAACTATACAATATGAGTTAAACAAGTTAAAGTTGATTTTAAATTGTTAAATTTACTTAAAACTGTAAAATTGATCTTAAATAACTATAAATATCCAAAAACAATTGAAGACATTAATAGATTAGAAGCAGGAATTAAAATGCAAAAAACAATGATTGCAAGACAATACCACGACCAAAAACTAATACAAAAATGTTATAACCACGTTGCATTTGAATTAACACTAAAATTGAAAAAAAATGGAATCAAAGAATTACATGACCAACCGGTTTTTCAATAGCAGAACTTGAAACCGAAAAACTAAATAACGTTTAAATAATTCTATTTTTAAAAATACTATCAAAGGAGATAGTATTATGACTTACAAATCTAAATTCGGTTTTGGTTGTATGAGACTACCATTAACCGATGAAAATGACCCTACATCAGTCAATCAGGAATTATTCAATCAGATGGTCGATATTTATATGGAAAATGGCTTCAACTACTTTGATACATCCTATGCATATCATAATGGTAAAAGCGAAACTGCAATTAGAACAGCAGTAGTTGAAAGATATCCTCGTGACTCATATAAGATTTGCGACAAAATGCCTACCTGGGCACTGACAAGCGAAGAGGATAATGATAAATTCATGTCAGAAATGCTTGAAAGACTGGGAATTGAATATTTTGATGTGTTTCTGGTGCATAACATCAACACCCCCTGGTTGAAACTGGCTGAATCCTATAACGCTTTTGAATACGTTAGAAAAATGAAAGAGAATGGAACAGCAAAAAAGATTGGTTTTAGTTTCCATGACCATGCAAGTTTACTTGAAGAAGTTTTGGAAAAATACGGAGATTTTCTTGATGTCGTCCAGTTGGAGTTGAACTATCTTGACTGGGACGATCCTGCAATTGAAGCACGTAAATGCTATGATTTATGTGTCAGACACGGTGTTGATGTGTATGTCATGGAGCCTCTTAAGGGGGGAGTCATCGTGAATCCGACTGATGAAATTAAAGATGAATTCAATAAGTTCAATCAGGATAAATCAATAGCAAGTTTTGCATTGAGATTTTGCGCTTCACTTGAACATGTTAAAATTGTTTTAAGTGGCATGAGCAACATGGATGATTTAACAGATAACTGCAATACCTACAAAAATTTTGAACCTTTAAACAGTGAAGAAATAGATTTCCTACATGGCATTGCATTAAAACACAATCAGAATCTTGCAATTCCATGCAGCGAGTGCGGATACTGCATTGACGCCTGTCCTGAAATGATTCCGATACCGGAATATTTTACATTATACAATTTAAGTAAAAATCAGCCGGAATACAATAATTATCGTCTATATTTTGACAAACTGGCAGATGAAAAAGTTCCTGCCGATGAATGCAGTTATTGTGGAACCTGTTTAGATTTCTGCACCCAGCACATTGATATACCGGATGAGCTGGAAAATATATGTGAACACTTTAATGAGGGTTTCACCCCTTATTCCAGTTAGGTTCAGGCAACTCTCATTTTTAATTCACGGACCATTTCACCATTTTTATTTATTTTTGAAGCTTTTTTATAATATTCTATTGCCTTTTGAAAGATTCCTGATTGATAATATATTAAACCCATCAGTGCAAGGGCTTCAGAGTTTTTATCATCAAAATCCAGAAGTTTTTCCAATATTTCAGATGCCGTTGCCAAATCACCCTGATTATAGAGGTCATAGGCCTCTTCATACAATGTATCAATATCATCAAGGGAATTGAGCTTTAGAGGTTCCCTTTGAGGTTTATTTGTAAGCAGCACTTCAAGTTCGTTTGCCATTTCATTGGATCTGTCACATGACAAGGCCTTTTTGGTAAATACCATTGCAATGTCATTCTGATCCTGTTCATATAGAATTTGAGCCATCAAAACCAGTGCTTTAGCGTGGCGATTATTATGAGCCAGAATACTGTTTAAAACATCTTTTGAAGCGGAATAGTCTCCTTTATTATACAACTCCAAAGCCTCATTATAATCATCCTTTTCTTCACTTTCTTCAATGACAACTTCCCTTACCTTACCTGACTCGTCATTGGAGATTAATCTGGACATGTATTTGAGAATGTATTTTGTAGCGTTTTTATGTAGAGGTTTGTTATCATTTCCGCATTTTGGAGAGTAGATGCATGCGGGACAGCCACTTTGACATTGGCAGTTATTCAGTAAATCGATTGTTGAGTCCAAAAGGTCAACGAAAACATCAACCGCCTTTTCACAGATTCCAATTCCACCTTCATAACCATCATAAATAAATATGGTTGCTTCCTGGGTGTCTTCATGATAGTTTGTGGACAATCCACCTATATCAAACCTGTCACACATCGTATGCAACGGAAACATTCCAATCAGTGCATGTTCAGTGCCGTGAAGACCTCCTGCAAAGACTTCTTCCTCATTTGGAAACATGTCCTCGACGGTATCCTTAACCTGTTTTGGTATTGTAAACCATAGTCCCCTGGTGTTGAATTTCAAGGGAGGCAATTCCAGAGGGTAGGTTCCGATTACCTTTGAAAACTGCATCTTTTTATATTTGAAGTAATCTTCACTAACAGTCAACTCTCCGAAATGAATTGTCAGACTGCCATATTTTGTTTTTGATATTTTCCTTTTGATAGTGATATCGGTCTGATTTAACACGACAGTGTGATAATCCACATCCTTTTTTGAAACATTTACAAAGTGATTTTTCAAGTTGACACTGTTTACAACATATGTATCTCCCTTGTTGATTAAAATGGCTCCTTCATGGGCTTCACGGTAAACCTGTGAGCGTTCCATTGTCTCAAGCAGTTTGCCGTTGCTGATTACCTTAAACTCCTCTGAAGAAATCTGGTCAAGTGAGTGTTCCATTGCCGGATGGTCGTCATATGGATATATGAAATCCCCCCGATGGTTTTCATGCAAGTCTTTTTTTGAAACCAAATCATCCACAACGTTCTGGGAAATTCCAAAGTATTTTTCCGCTTCCCCTCTTTGCAGGGCCAGTTCATTGGCTGCGCATAACAGATGGGCTTCCTGAAGAATCGGGTTGGTCAAATCGATGATTGCATTTTCATGAGCCTTGTCAAAGAAGAATTTCGGATTGTTCATGAAATACTGATCCAACTGATTTTCAAATGCTATCAATACGGCAAGTGATTTTTGATTGCTTCTTCCTGCTCTTCCAGCCTGTTGCCAAGTTGAAATCATGGTTCCAGGATACCCTGAAATTATAACCGCATCAAGGGAACCTATATTTATGCCCAGTTCAAGTGCATTTGTACAGGTAACCCCCAGATATTTGCCTGATTTAAGACCCTCCTCGATTTCACGCCTTTCTTCAGCCTGATATCCTGCGCGGTATGCGGCGATTCTATGGGCAAGCTGACCTTTAAGCTGAGTCATATCCTTTTTAGCCCACATTGCTATCAGTTCTGTTGTTTTTCTTGAAATTGTGAAGCATAATGTCTGAATGTTTTTAAGCATCATGTACAGGAATATGTTTTCTGTTTCCATATGCACTGATGGAGCATTTTGGGAGCCAACTTTTTTTCTGATGTAATTTTTAAAGGGATTGTATAAAATAAAGTCCTTTTCACCACTTGGTGATGTGTCATGGTTAACAAGTACAAAATCATCCCCAGTCAGTCTGTTTGCCAACTCAAGAGGATTTGCCAGTGTTGCTGATGACAGGATGAACTGAGGATAGGATCCATAGAAATTGGCAATTCTTTTCAATCTTTTAATTAAAAAGGCAACATTTGAACCGAATATACCTTTATAGTAATGTGATTCGTCAATTACAATATATCTGAGGTTTTTATAAAACCTTGACCACTGATGGTGCCATGATAAAATCAGATGCAACTGATAGGGATTAGTCAAGACAATCCTTGATTTTTCACGTATTCCACGCTTATCCTCTCTTGGAGTATCGCCGTCATATGTTCTTGGTCTGATCTTAATATCAAGTTCGCTTTCCCAATTCTCTAAAACATGCAACTGGTCATTTGACAATGCCTTGGCAGGGTAAATATAAAGAGCCGTTGCGTCACAGTCCTCTATCATTGTCTCCATTATCGGCAAATTAAATGCAAGTGTTTTACCTGATGCTGTGGGAGTTGTAATAATTACATTTTCACCGTCACGAATCGCATCATATGTTTCTGCCTGGTGGCAGTATAATTTTACATCTTTTGATGAAAGGTAATCAACGATTCTTTCATTTAAATTATCAACCTTTTTAAAGCCAGGTTTTTTAGCCGGTATTGTTTCAACATGGACAATATTTTCCCTGTATCTCACATCATTTTTAAACATATCAATATTGTTTGAATCAGACATAATATCAGCTAAATTTAAAGTTTATAATTATAGTTTAGGTTTAAATAATATTTAAAGATTAGTATTTTCTAAAATTAGAAAGTTAAAAGCAAAATTGCTTTTAACTTATGCATATTATGGAAGATTATTTATTCTCCCATACACCTTTTTTTGTAACTTCACCTAAATATAGATTGTGATAATACAATACTTTTCAAATGGTCTCTCCAATACTTTATAAATGATTAAGTAAAATAAATAAGATTATATTAGATTTTGAGGGAAAAAATGATATCGAAAGAAAAATTTGAAGAAATAGTGGTGAATGTGCTTGAAAGAGATATTTCTTCAAATGAAGACCAGAAAAAAGCAATATTTTCAAAACCCTATGAGTCATTGTTCCTTGTAGCAGGTCCTGGAAGCGGAAAGACAACCGTTATGGTTTTAAAAATATTGAAATTCATATTTGTCGACGATATAAATCCAAGTGAAATTTTTGCAACAACATTTACAAAAAAAGCAGCTGAAGAGTTGTATTCAAGGATTTTAGGCTGGGGAGATGGAATTAGAAACGAAATTGTTGATAATGTAGATGATTTTGATTTAATCGCAAAAATCATGAGAATTGATTTTAATCAGATAAAGGTTGGTACCGCCGATAAACTGGCTGATGAAATCATGCGGGAAAACAAGGAGCCCGGAACCAACCATCCGATAGTTATTGAAAAATTCGTCTCAAACTCGGCCATGATAAAGGCACTGAGTGAAAATGAAAGGTATAAAGATGAAAGCCTGCAAAATTATCTTAAACTTCTGACAGGACGGGAAAAACTTGATGAACCTTCAAAAATGAGTGAAATACTGCTTGAAATTAAAGACAGAATTTATCATGACCAGGTTGATATTAATGAGTTATATGAAAGCGTTGAAAATAACCCTGGAATGAAAATTGCCCTTGACTGTGTAAAGGACTATGAAAAAATATTGATTAATCGAAATACCGTTGATTTTGCAATGCTTGAGCACAGATTCCTAAACCAGCTCAAGCAGCATAAGCTTGACATGTTTTTGGACAGTGTTAAAATCGTTTTAATTGACGAATATCAGGACACCAACCTGATTCAGGAAGACATTTATTTTACCATTGCAGAGTCTGCAATCAGAAATGACGGAAACATTACCGTTGTAGGCGACGATGACCAGTCACTTTACAGGTTCAGGGGAGCTACCGTGGATTTATTTACCAATTATAAAGCACGGGCTAAAGACAAACTGGGATTGGACGTTGAGGAAATCAATCTTAAAACCAATTACCGTTCAACTGAAAACATTATCAAGCACTGTAACCAGTTTGTTGAACTTGACCATGAATATCAGCTTGCAAGAGTTAAAAATAAACCTAAAATCATAGTTCCCAATTTTGATAAAGATAAAATGCCCGTTCTTGGAATGTTCAGAAATAATGTTGAGATGCTTTCAAGAGACCTTGCCCGATTAATTTCAAAACTGATTAATGATGGAGAGGTTAATTTAAAAGTTCTGAAAGTCCTTGATGAAGATTACTACCGCCAGATGAACGGGAACATTGATATTGCACAGCTTCAAATTCTTAATACTCAAAAAGAAAATGAAGGTAAAAAGATTAATAATATAACCCTTAAACTTGATGACAAATACGGTTCAGCATCCGACATTGCAGTATTATCATATTCACCTAAGGAAAATCAGTTTGGAGCACCTTCATTTTTATTCTACCTGAGAAAGAATCTTAAAAAACAGAAAAATCCGATTGAAGTATACAATCCCAGAGGAATAGAACTTCAAAAACTGGAGATTGTAGCAATATTCTGCGGTCTACTGCTTGAATGCATTGACCCTGAAAGCAAAGTTCAGATTAGCGACAAGACAATTCCGAATTTGGCAAAAGTGATGATGACTAGATGGAGAGTTAAGGCAAGGGAATTCGTTAAATTAAATCCCGAGCCTCATGAACCGATTACCTTAAGCCAGTTCGTCCTATACTGGCAGAACCGTATTCCGAAAGGCAGTGACAAATGGCCGAAAAAAGCCAGTCTGATGGAACTTGCTTATAAACTGGTAACATGGATTGAAGAGCTGCAGGATGACGTTGAAGGAATTGTATATCTCGAAGCAATAACCAAATCCATTACCCAGACAGGATTTTTCAGCAAATATTATTCAAACATATCCTTCGTCAGTAAAAAAGAGGAAAATAAATCAATACTAGAAGCAATCTGGAATATTTTCATTCCCCTTGCAACCGGAGGAATACAGATTGACGAGTCCCACCTTGAAACATTGCCCGATGATAGGATAAACATCCTGTCAATTCACCAGTCTAAAGGACTGGAATTTCCACTGGTCATTGTTGATGTTGGTTCCAAATTCAAAAACAACAACATTAAAACCCAAGGACAAAGATTTCCAAAAAAACCCCCAAAAAACATTACCGTTGAAGACAGCATACGCAGGTACAGTGAACTTGGAGAATCACTGCGAAGTGAAAAGGACAGGTCATTTGATGATTTGACACGTCTTTATTTCGTTGCATTTTCAAGAGCTGAAAGCGTATTAATACTGGTCGGTTTGAATTCAGCTATTGAAGGATATAACCGTAAGAACAAACACTTTAACATACCGAATGTTGCTCTGGGATGGAGCAGAGATGAAAAATATGTCGGATTTAATGAAATATATTTAATATAGGAGGATTGAAAAACCATGAAATTACCATCAAGATCAAAATCATATATGATTCCCGAATACAGTCTAACCGGAGATTTACTGTCCTTTTTAACATGTAATCTACAATACAGATACCAGAACAAAGGCACCCTGCCTCCATCAAAACCAGTTCAGAGATGGTTTGGAGAGTTTATCCATGGAGTGCTTGAAGAAGCCTACCTTGAATGGGACCTTCACAATAAACAGTTCCCATGGGACTGGAAAACAGATATCCGACCGATTGAAGACATGATTGATGTGAGACTGCAGGTGGAGGGTCTGTACCCTTATGACGAGGATTTGTTTTACAGCCTATTGAATAGCGATTTAACCATTGATGAACTAAATGAACATGACCATAAAAAACTGGCAAGTGCAAGAGCCGAAAAGGCCATAAACATGTGGGGACCACATCTTTTTCCATTGATTGACTCAAGTGAACTTTTAATAAAAGGAATAAGGCAAATGCCAAATTATGAAGAAAATGTGAGCCGATCCAATTATTACGGGATAAACGGTGTTGTTGACGTGTTAAGTTCAATTAAAATCAATAAAAATATGAATCAAAGTAATTTGGATAATTATAACAATAAAATCATTGATTTTCTAAAAAAAGATCCTAAATTCAACAGGCAGATTGCCGAATCCAGTGATGGAGATGAATACGAAATCATTATTGATTATAAAGGCATGAAAAGGCCACCGGTAAAGAGCAGTAATATCAATAATCCTTGGGAAAATCATAAACAGCAGATTTTAACATATTCATGGCTTAGAAGTCAGCAGGAAGATTCTAAACCTATTTTTGCAGGAATAATTTTTTATCTCAATGAACTGGTTCCCTCCAAGGAGGATTTGCTTTTGATTCAGGAGGAGATTTCACATGACCTGACCGATGACGGCATTGATTACAGTCAGTATGCAGATGACGTTGAGATGATTATGAACTGGAAAGAGGATGACAAAGCACCTAACCTCAGTGAAGAGTTTAAAATAGCCCGGTCAATCAGGATAATCAACATTGATGAAAATGAAATCGGAGATTCACTTGAAAAATTTGACAATGTTGTTTTAAATATTGAAAGTTCACTGATTAAAGAAATAAAGGGATGTAAGATTCAGGATGCATGGACGGCGGAATCTGATGAAAGAACATGCAGCGCCTGCGATTTCAGGACATTCTGTAAAAATAACAGTGTTAAAAGCAAAGATATTAAAATTCCATAATAACAAATATTAAATGTGAAGGTGAGGATTTATGACTAATCTAGAAACAAACAAAAAATACTGTGAAGTTATTGAAAGTAAAATTAAACTTGATGCGAAACCTGTTGCAATGAAACTGATTAAAACTGAAGATGACCTGCCTGAAGGATATGATTTAATCGATGAAAAAATCAGACACTGTGAAATGGTGAGAAAAGCTTCCCTAGGAAATAAATTCTACTCCACTATCGACGAGCAAATGTGTTTGGGCGGAGCCGGAGCCATTGGACTTAGGGACATGCCTGAAAAATTGGCAAATGGTGAAAAATACTTTTCATTAGGAAGATTCCAGGATTTGGAGACTGCAAAAAAACTTACCTCCGAACTTTCAATTGTCAAGGATATCCACTGGGGTATGGTTTACGCACCGATGGATGAAGCAGACTTTGAAGCTGATGTCATTCAGGTTATTAGCGAACCTGTCGGAGGAATGAAACTTGCACAAAGCATTGTTTGCAAAACCGGTGAAAAAATCACTCCTTCATTTGCAGGCATTCAATCATTATGCGGTGATGCATTTTCAAACCCTTATCTAGCAGACGGAGTTAATTTTACTTTAGGCTGTGATGGTTCAAGAAAAGCTGCTGACATTAAAGATAATGAAATGACCGTTGGAATAAGCAAAGCCAAAATTGAAGAAGTTATTTCAGGTCTTGAATCAATCTAGGAGTTTTAGATAATCATCGTAATGATTTATATTCAACAACTCCTTTTCATTTTTTTCTTTTATTCCATAAAAAGAGTATCCATCATCAAATATTTTTCTCAAAATCGGATTTAAGTTGTCGTTTTCATTTTCCAGATATTTCATCAAGTTTTTGCAAGGCGCTGCAAATGGCATTCCAAGGCCTTCAGCCGTATCCAAAAGACCTGTTTTTCTTCTTCTCAAAACTGATATGGTTTTATATGGATTAGGAGCGTTTTGTATAACTTCTATTAATTTAGCAAATGTTTCAGCAGATACCGTCGGCTGGTCAGCGGTAATACAGAGTGCAAAATCTGAACTGATATTTGACAAACCATTGTATAATGATACTGATAAACCTACATCAACAGGATTATTTTCAATGAATTTCACATCATCTTTATAATTATCATAGATAACTTCCTTAATATCATCACTATAATGTCCAAGTACCACAATACATTCATCTATATTTAAGGATAATGCATTATCAATAGTTGTCTCTATGACAGTTTTACTGTTGAACGGTAAAATCAGTTTATTTGTTAATTCAATCCCGCGCGAAATCTGATCCCTTCTCATCCGAGAATTCCTTCCAGCTGCAGTGATAACTGTTGAAATAGACATAAAAGAAAAAAAAATTGGATATAATACCATTAGTTTGGCATATATCTTGTAACTTTACAGTAAATACCCATGTCGGTACCCTCACCTTCGGTCCACATGTTGAGTTTTACCGGATAGTCATGGTTATTAGTTACAGTAATATCCTGTGCAGGGTTATAACCGAACAGCACTGCATTTTCATCCCAGCTCATACCAACTGGTAAATCAAATCCTTCTGCAGTAACTGCAGCTCTTAATGCTCTGGCTGACGGACATACACCGTGTGCTGCACTTCCACCAGGCGCTGAAGCATCACTGGCAGATTCGAAGTAAACATAATCTTTACCACTTGATGTTGAATTAGGAGGTATGACAGTTCCATTCCATGCTTCAACAAACTGGTTTGCATTAACTTCCCTTATGGAATCTCCGTATTCAGGGTGTGAACCCAAAGCAGTACCATAAGAGTCCCCATCCTGTTCTGTATAATTGCCCGCATACAATAGAATTGGAGAACCTGTCGGATATTCAGAGGCATAATCCACAACGTCCTGACCGAATATTTTAGGCACATCAGATGAGCTAATATTATTTCTTCCATCGGAAAAACCAACCATACCTTTTTCTAATGTAAATGTAGAACCAACCTGAGCATCATAATTATACCAGCTTGCAATTGTAGAAGCATTATAATACTCACTAGTATAATTCAATTTCCTGATTTGATCAACAGGAACCGATTTGACTTTTTTACCATCCTCATACACATCAACACCTGATTCTGTTTTTTCAAGCCATTTATAAGGAGCACTGTAAGCCCATACATAATGGTCTGGCTCTTTTATAACCAGTTTGTCCCCGGCATAAGTTAAAAAACCAGGTCCGTCAACATCATGAACAATACCGTAAGAATCAATACCCTCACCGGAAACAGTTGAGAAATCAAATGGAACAACACCTGTTGACAAAGCTATTAAAATGCCCTGTAAGTCAAAAG
The DNA here is from genome assembly GCA_902772665.1 of uncultured Methanobrevibacter sp. GTDB lineage: Archaea > Methanobacteriota > Methanobacteria > Methanobacteriales > Methanobacteriaceae > Methanocatella. Next base: position 11,351 of record CACYBU010000118.1, read on the forward strand.
CCATAAGCTGATGTGAGAGAAATCCTAAATTTGAAACTAAAGGAACTTCAATAGGTTCTGTTGTACCTACAATAGATTGATTTTCAAACATTGATTGGCCGATGGGGAGATTATAATCTTTTGTTACTGATTCAGCAGTGTAATGGGATGTAGAACCATATACTACCATAAATACACATAACGCAATTAATACTATGAAAATAGTAATTGAAATTTTTCTCCAACCTTTACTCATTTAATACACCTAATAAAATATACATTAAATAGTTATGATGCATCTATTATAAAAAGGTTATTGGGAAAGTTATAATTTTTCAGAAATTTGTTTAATTCTATCCTGAATTTCAATAATTATATCCTGACCGTTTCCACCAATGAAAATTGCTTCTTCATGAGAATATTCTGCAACCAGTTCAATAATCTCATCAAGTGTATTGACAGTGATAATGTTGCCCATATAACCCAAAGAATTGAGTCTGTAGATTGCAATGTCCAAAGTGTCATCAAGCCCTGGAAACAGGACTATAACTTCAGGATTGTATTTGACTGCAACGTCCAGTATTTCCAGTCTGTGAGATTCATTGTGTCTTGGAGTACCTATAAACAATGCATAAAATTCATTTTCAGTCAGAACAGAAGCCAGAGCATCGGAATTATCAGTTTTTCCAATGTAGACTTTAGCATCATTGATTTTATAAACATCCATTCTGCCTTCAACGGCCTTGAAATCTAGCAATGATGAGAAAATTATGTCCTTAGTCACCTTAAGTTCACGTGCGATGGCAGCGGCAAGTCCTGCATTAAGCAGATTAAATTTGCCGACAAGTTTCAATTCATCCGGATAAGCAAAATAAGGTATTGTCTGACTGGCGACCTCTTTAAAATCAGAGTTGAAATCCTGATTGAATGCAGTGAATATTGTCTTGTCCTTGAAAAATCTGACAAGGGAATTTTTATAGTTTGCAATGGTTTTGTGGACATCCATGTGGTCATTGCCTATGTTGGTTAAACCAACCATATCAAAGTCAAAACAGTAATCGGCAAAATCCAGGGTCATATCACATACTTCAACAAGGAGAACATCATAATCCCCCTCTTGTGCTTCAAGGATTAAATCATAATAACCTGAAAATCCTCCTCCACCGTTTCCACCAACCAAAACCTTTCGGCCAGCATCTTCAAGAATATTTTTAAGCATATGAACTGTAGTTGTCTTTCCATTGGTTCCGGTTATTCCAATAGTGAAAATGCCCTTATGCCCGTCTAAGGCATCACTTAACAGTTGTCCTTTTTCAAGGAGCTTTTCGGCAAAAGAACCTCCATACATGCTGGGACTGAATGCAATGGCATCACATTCCTCAATGGCATATGAGTTTGTAAATCCAAGATCAACGGTTATATTTTCTCCTACAATAGAAACCGTTTGTTCTTCATCTATCCTGTTCATCGCCAGTATCGGCAAATCCAAACCTGACAAATCAACATTAATATTTAAATCAGTGGCATAAACTTCCCATCCATGTTTTAAAAGTGAATTCACTGCTTTTTTACCTTCTACACCCAATCCAATTACTGCTGCTCTCATAAAAAATAATTCCTAAATAATTCTAATATAATCTTGGATTTTAGAATTAATAAATATTTTTATACAATAACAATTTAATATTTAAAGCAAGGTGGTTAAATGTTTGAAAATGAAAGAGATGATAAAATTTACAATTTAATAATCACTCAGGGTTTTGATAAAAATAACGAATATGGGCAATTTACAGAAAAACTATACTCAAAAGTTGATTTCAGATGGAAGGAATCAATATCCGGAGCATATGCTACTGCAGGTGAAGAATTTTATAATAAAGTTGATAGAATCATTATGCTGGCCGGGCTTTATCAGGACAATAAAGAATTATTTGAAGATCTATTGGATGCCAGTGAAAAATACAGCATACCAATCGTACTTGTAAGACCCTACGGTCTTGAAGAAGTTCCTGAAATACTGGAAAAACGTGCAGCTACCATTGTAGGCTGGAATGCCAACTGTATACTTGATTCCATTAAGGACGCACCGGAAACCATGTGAAAAAAAATAGTTGTAATAATGTAAATTCTACATTATTACTCTTGAAATACCATTAACCTTTTCAATCTTAATCAGATTATCCGCAGCATTTTCAAGCTGAGCCTCATGAGTTACAATAATCATTTGAGGTAATTTAGACATTTCTTTTAACAGATTAATAAGTTCATGTCTTCTTGAAGCATCCAAATGAATTGTAGGTTCATCCAATAAAATTGTATCCAGTTCACCATTTGCCATTGCCTGAGTAATACCTAATCTTAAGGCAAGTGCAATAGCAATTTTTTCACCGCCACTGACCATACTTATTGATGATTCACCTTCAGGACCGTAAACTGTCACTTCATAATCATCATCAAGGGTTAAATCAGAGTAGTTGAAATTAAATTCCTTGAAGAATTCCTTGGTATATTTCTGAATTGCAGGTCTTGAAATATTTCTCAAATCCTTTTGAATTCCACCTCTGCTGTAGAGTTCCCTGATATGCTTAAGCAAACTGATATATTCATTTACATTGTTATACTCAGCACGGAATTCCTCAGTCTTTTGGATTTTCTCCCTTAAATCCTGAAGAGCAGTGATAGATTCTTTCAGTCTGCCCTTAATCTCAAAGAGTTCTTCACTAAAAGTGTTTTTTCTTCGCTCATAACGTTCATGAGTATACAGAATCTGCTCATATTTTTCTTCATCATACATGGATGCATCAATCTTATTTTTAATGATGTCAATCTGATTGATTGAAACACCAATGTCCTCTTTAATGGATTCCAGATGTGCCATGTATGCATTTTTATTTTGAACAAAACCTTTAAGTTGATTAAACTCTTCATTTTTTTGTTTCAAATCATCAATACGGTTTTTAAGTTCAGCAGCACTTATATCCCCACTTAAATGAGGATCCTGGTCTATCGCCAGCTTAATATTGGTGACATGATTATCAATTTCATTTCTGATTTGCTTTAATTTATATTGAGCTTCGGTTTCACTGCCTAAAACATCCAATGCTCCTTTAGACTGAATATATAAATCATGATCCTCTTTGAATGATTCACGTTCAGTTTTCTTATTGGCAATTACCAGTATAATCTCACCAAGCTTGTTGCTAACATATTCCTTAGATTCAAGTTCCTCATCCATCTTGTTTAAGCGAATCAGTTCCTTCTGCAGATGCTCAAATTTCTGCTTGTACTCAACGATATCTTTGGATAATGCTAAAAGTTTTTTATGTTTTTCCTCAAAACTTTTTTTGTTTTTAGCAAGTAACCTTACAGATTCCTCGTTTTCTATTATTAGTCTATTATTTTCATTGATTTCATTTCTATAATGTTTAGATAATTCCTTTTTCTTATAGGAGCTGATATCAGATTGGCAAATCGGACATTTATTGTCAATATCCTCCAAATCCTTTAAAGGTTTTTCACAGGATTTGATGTTTTGTCTGTATACAACAATCTCCTCGTTTTTAGTTACAATATCCTTACCCAGATCCTCGATTTTAGTTGCAGTTTGATTGATGAAATCATTGGTAGTATTTTCAAGATGATTAAAATCATCAATTTCAGCCAGTGAATCCTGGTCAAGACCGTAATCCTGCAGTTTATCCTTGGCTCTTGAAAAAAAGTTTTCAATGCTGTTTCTTTCTTCCTCGATATTTTTAAGCAATTCCTTCTTGTCCTTTTCAAGTTTGGCCATTGTGGCAAGTTCTTTTTCAAAATTGTTCTTTTTATTATTTAATTTATTAATATCTTCATCAGAAGCAAGATAGTTATTATAACCTTCTTTTTTACTTGAAATAACTTCTTTCTGCTTGGAAATGGAATCTAATTTATCCTCAATCTCTGTTTCCTCTTGTTTTAATGTTTGAATGCTTGTAACTGACTTTTCAAAGTCAAGGTAGACATCAAGTTTTGAAACATATTTCTCCAATCTGATTAGTTCATCTTCAGATTCACGGATATTGTCGAGACTTTCCTGAACCTTATGCTTTTCATCTTCAAGTTTTGCCAATGTTTTTTCTTCGTTTTCAAGATTAATGGATTGAGTTTCATAAATTTCCTTTTCTCTTTCCATATTCCTTTTGCTTTCAGAAATATCCCTGATTAAACCGTCAACTTCACTAATCTGCTCTTCAAGTTCATGGCCTCTCAGTCTTAAGGTTTCTACTTCATCCTTTTTCTTGTGATAATCTTCCATCAGTTCCTGAGAATTGTACAATTTACCCTGAAGTTCTGAAAGTTTGTTTTCATAATCATTGATGAAAGGAAGCAAGTTTTTCCATGCTTTTTCCAGTGAATCTATGCCCAATAATTTTGCGATTAACTGTTTTTTCTCGGCAGGAGTCTTGTCCACCAGTTCGGCGATTTCACCCTGTCTGATGTAAATGGCATTGAGGAACAAATCTGAATCAATGTCTAAAATCTGTCTGATTTCGGCTGCAACTTCGCGGTCTCCTGTGCAGACATGAACATATCCTCCCTCAGAAGAGGTTATTTTAAACAATGAGGATTTGAGAGATGATTTTTTCTCACGAACTATTTTATAGTCCCGGTTATTGGAAGTGAACTCCAGCTCAACTGACATGGATTCGGCATTGTTTCTAACCAGGTCATCTATTTTTTTACTAGTGTGCTGTTTGAACAATGCAAAACTGATTGCTTCTAAAAGTGTTGATTTTCCCGCACCGTTTTCACCGACAATAACGCTGATTCCATTATCAAAAGAGATTACGGTGTGCTGATGAGATTTAAAATTGTTTAATTTTAATCTTGTGAAAATCATTCCAGAGCCTCCTTAAATGTTACTTGAGTGTCGTCTTTGTGTGATAAATCATCGTTTTTAATATCTTCAGTTTTAAATTCAACATTCTTATCATCATTAGAGTAGTGATCATCATAATACTGGTGGATTAATTCATGGGATTCATCAAGTTTGTCCTTTGAAAGATAATGATACAAATCAATTGCCAATGTGGTAACTTCACTGTTGCCGTATCCTTCAAGTTGCTTTTCGATGAGCTGTTCAGGGCCGATTTTATCCTGATTGAGGTTAATAAGCTCAACTTGCTCACCTGCCATGACAAATGTCGGTCTAATCATTAAAGACAAATCGCCCAGTTCCTGCATGATGATTTCATAAATTTTCCGGGTATCGTCTTCAACATTGTTGATTACAAGTTTTAAAATAGGTTTTTTATCAAAATCCTTGATGGTTTCCTTAATGCCGGCAATACCTCTTTCAAGATTATTATAATCAAGTTTTCTTTCAATGAATTCGCGTGGAATGTCAATTTTAACTCTTTTAATAACCGGTTTTGAACCATCCATATCAACAACGACAAACCCCTTGCCGTTCTGTCTGTAGTCTTCAAGTTCAGATGTTTTCCAAATCTCTCCGGAACCAGGATAGACAAGTCGGCCTTTGCCGTAGGCATCATTAATGTATTTATGAATATGGCCTAAGGCATAATAGTTGAAATTGTCCGGAATATCACCTATTTCAAGTTCATTGCTTAAGCTGAAATATTTGTCAATTCCCTGATGCAACACCAGAATTGACTTTTCATGGTGTGTTGCCTTTTCGGATAACTCTGCAAGCTTACTTTTCAGGACTTTAGCGTGGGATGCAGGATAGTAGGGAAGTCCTGCGATGAATATGTCCCCGTGCATATATGTGGGATTAATTGTACTTATGACTTTCAGTCCTGATTTCTTAAAAATGACCTGAGGTGGAATGCTTCCCTTACGCATTACAGAATCATGGTTTCCTGCTATTGCATACATAGGTATTCCTGCACCTTTTAGTTTCAACAGACCTTTCTGAAAAGCCAAAAGTGCCATTGGTGAGGGTCTTGCAGTTTCAAACAAATCCCCACTATGTATTACAAAATCTACATTTTCTTCAATAATTTTATCTATAACCTTTTCAAACACTTCATAAAAGTCTTTTTCCCGTTCAAATAAACCATATTGACGGTAACCCAAATGAGTGTCTGCTAAATGTGCAAATTTCATTATATTACCTTTTTTCAGTTTCTTATGTATATAACCAATTTAAACACTTTAACAAGTATTTAATGTTTAAATGTATATTCCCCATAATATTTAATAGTTTGCCCATAGAACTTTTAAAAAGAAATCAAAATTGATTTGGGAATGTAAAAAAAAATATTAAATAGAAATAATAAAAAATGGAGCATGTTAATAATCATACCCCATGTCTGTAAGTTCCTCTTTCTGGCGTTCGATTTCCTCAGTTTCCCTTATAACTGAATCTTTGAAATAAGAAATGATATCCATATCATCACCGTGACTGCGGCCCTGGAATTTATCAATTTTAACAAGGGTAGGTACCTTTGTCATCAAACCCAACAGAATGGCTTCCCCTACATTGAGTGAAGGTAACTGGTTGACAAGATCCTGAGAAAGACTTTCACTGGCAGACTGAACATGTCTCTGGTCTTCAGGTTCAACAAGCCTTAAAATTATCATGTTGTTCATCTGTGAGAGAGCATCATGGTCAACTGTTTTTGGTGACTGACTTACCAGACATAAACCCAATCCGAATTTACGCCCTTCCCTTGCAATTCTTTGAATCCAATGTTTGGAAGCTGAATCTCTTTTTTGAGGAGCCAAAATATGAGCCTCTTCCAGAATATAATATACTGAGTTTTCAAGCAGTTTTTCCTTGTTTGAGCTGTGAGCCGCTTTTCTGGATCGTTTAAGTGAATTTCTTAGAATATGACTTACAAGGACACTTGCAACTGATTCATCGACCTGGCTTAAATCAAGAACATTGACATGAGCCCTTTTAATACCAGTCAGGATATTTCCAGCATTATGATTAAACAGATTGGAATACTTGTCCATTGAATCGTCAATTTTATTCATGACATCCGTTATTCTTTTATCTGAGCCTTCCTCAAGTGATTCGATTTCCAGAATATTATACATCAACTGTAAAAAGTTATTTGTATGAGCGGTTCCATCCTCAACCTGTTTTTTAGCCTGTTTAAAAGCCTTTCTGAAGAAACGTTCCTGAAGATAAGCGTTTGATGGAATGTTTACAAGCTTTTTAATCTCAGGAAAAGACATGTATATAGGATTAATCTTCGGTTGGATTATGTTAACGTTACCATTTGGAAATTCAGCCCCTTTATATTCTCCGTGCATGTCAAACACAAACACAGGCACATTATATGCGAGCAACTGATTTATCAGTACTGATACTGTGTTTGATTTACCGGCTCCGGTCATTGCAAGAATTGCAAGGTGTCTTGACAGAATAGGGTTTGCTTCAACATTAACCTCCACATCACTCTGATTTACAAGCGTTCCGAGCCTGATTGGATTTTTGACACTGAAAATATCATTTAGGATTTCGGCGTCTGCAAGTTCTATTTCGGTTCCCGGAAGAACTGGTGTTCTTGGGAGCTTGAGATTATCATTGACGTCTCCGAGGATTTTAACCTTTCCCCTTATATAATTGTCTTCAACACCTATACTGGATATTTTCTGAATTGCCTTGAAATCATTTATGTCAACGTTCAGTGCATCATTTCCTCTTACGAGGTTTTCAACCATACCCAATACCTTTTTCCCATCATATTCAATTGTTACATATTGACCAACCTGTGGCATTTTATTTGAAATGAAAGTTACTTCACTTAAATTAGTTTCTCCTACGCAGATTCCCACTACCATGACATCACTTCCCTGTTTGTTGTCTCGTAAATCTTAGCTATTTTCATCAGTTCTTTCATGTTCCTGCCGGTTATCACAACATCATTATGGGCCTTGTTCAAAAGGTAGGGATATCCCTGAACCGACAGTACATTAATTTTCTTAATAATCTCAAATACCTCTTCTTCCGTAGCCCTGTAGGGCAATTCAACTTTTAAAACATTTTTATTATCCTGCAGACGAACATAAAATACTGTGAATGTTAATTTTTTGAAAAAATCATTGTAAAAAGGAAACGGTGCCTTTTCATAAACATTACGGTATTTTATCAGAGTAATGCCCTGCTTTTTTGTGAATTTATCCAAAAATGCAATATCCGGAATATTCCACTTGAACAGTTCATTGTCAGATGATGATTTGGAGATTGAAATGATTTTCCTTCTGAACTGCAGAATCTCCCTTAAAAGAATAATTTTTTCAATTGAAGCCAAATGGAGATTGGTTTCATTTACTATATTTGAATCATCCGTTTTTGGAAGTTCAATCAGCTTTAAATCATCTCTGATATCGGGAAAGAGCAATCCATAATGCCTCACATTAAGTCTTGATTGAAATTCACCTAAAAGAGAATCATCAAGATTATCCTTAATTTTTAATGGCAGTTTCGCACCTCTTGGAAAAGCGTTCTGCAAATCTCCAAGAATTGATCCGTCAATCATGTAATAATCAACATTATAATCTCTAAGAGCCCTTAAACTACATTTTAGCTCATAAATTGCCATGTAATTACTTAAAAGTTCATCGAGAAAGGACACATGAGGTATGTCGAATATATCCGAATCATCTATCTTTTTAATCTCACCATCATATATTATGGATTCCGCCCCAACAGCACAGAAGTTTGTGGTGAGGAATTTCTTCTTATTGAAACTCCCATCTCCGGCTGCAATTGAAAAACTGGCATTGCTTTCACCAATTTGCCGGTCAAACCATTTATTTTTAAGCTGGGATTCAATATCGGTTGTAGGTTCAATATCAAATATGCATCCTCTTTTAGCGATGGCTTTTTCATATAATGAATTTAACATATTAATCACTGATTATATTATTTATATCTTGGAGTATATAAACCAAATCAGAGAGCATGTGAAAACTAATCTCACTGAAAAGTATTTGATGAAAAAAAGGATTTAAAGAGTAGGGTGGTAAACTACTCTTTTGAAGCTTTTAGGATGGCTCCGGTAATTTCCTGAATTTTGGACTGAACATCATCAACTTCTTCTACAACAGTGCCTGTTACGATAATGTCTCCTCCAGCTTTTGCTGCCATGTAAGCTGCTTTGCCATCACGGATTCCTCCGCCAACAACTAAAATATTTTTAGGAGCTGCTTTTTTTGAATAAGCTACCATTTCACTAGGAACCGGTTCTTGAGCACCTGAACCCGCTTCAAGATAGAAGAATTTGATTCCAAAAAGTTCAGCAGACATTGCATAAACTGCAGGTATTTTCGGTTTATTTCTAGGCACCAGATTGGCATCTCCCACCCATCCGACAGTACCTCCAGGAGACACGACCATATAATGCATCGGTAAAATTTCCATTCCGGAAGATTTAACCGCAGGTGCAGCTATTGCCTGAGCACCGTTAATCCAGTATGGATTTCTTGAGTTAACGTAACTCATGTAAAAAATTGCATCAGCATAACTACTTACACTACTTGTATTTCCCGGGAAAATAATAATTGGAACTGCAATGTTTTCAGATAATATTTTACAGGTATTGTCAACATCATCACCGTTAACAGTAGATCCTCCAATCATAATTCCATCACTTCCACCTTCAATAGCAGCAACAGCAATTTCAAGAGCCTCTTCAGGTGTCTGTTCGTCAGGGTCAATTAAAGTAAAATGAAGTTTTCTTGTTTTTAAAATATCTCTAATATAATTTTCAACATCTTTCATAAGAATAACCTAAAAATAGTTTTGTATAAAATAATATTTAATGTTTTATAAAAAAATAGTAAAAATTAAAGAGAATATGTTTATCCTCTTTGTTCTTTTGCCTTGAATCTTAAACCTTTGTAACCACATTTTCTGCAGGTGGTAGCACCAGCAGGGTTACGAGCATTACATTTTAAGCAGATTTTAACATTAAACATTCTGTTTTCCGCTTCTTCAAATCTTGCCATTAACAACTCCTCCTTATAATCGTGAAAATCAATAATATTGAACCACCTCAACTTTGTAGAAGTTAAGGATTATTACTTCACGGGCTGTATACTCCTGTGAGTATAGGATTACCGTGCAATCCCCCTCGTCCCGAAGGTTCAGAAAATATTCGATTATTTTAACTTTTTTTTGACTTGTTTAGTGTTGAAAAAAGTTTGATTAATCTTTGTCATTTTCATTTATTAAATTATTTGTTTTTTTTATTTAAAGTACATCAGAAAGCATCTGAGTATTCCCAATGCACTTTTTGTGAAATTCATCCCCAACCTTAAAGAGGTCGGACTATTTTCACTATTAAGATAAACTGTTATGTTACACATAACTATTAATTAATTATTTTGATTTAATAGTATTTAAAGGTTTAGTTAAAATGAGTTAAAATAAGAAATTTTGGTTAAAAAAAATAATAATAAAGAGGGTTGGAAATATACTAATTATTTTTTGCAAATCCCACAAAAAAGTATTACTCAAGGGTAGCGAAAAAAATTCAAACAGCATATATTCTAAAATCACAATATAAATTTAAAATATAAAAATCA